>NZ_JBQDNB010000011.1:69565-125432 GCF_052096715.1 Providencia sp. | reverse complement strand
AACGATTGTATTGGGAAAACTCTAAAACGGTGACCAATTTTTGTTGACCACTTCACAGATGAGGGTGCTAATGTCTTAGATAGGCAAGTCATGAAGGATTTAAGCTTTATTAATTCCATGTGGGATGGTGTGAGCTTTCATGTTGACCGCAAAACAACATCAAGTTTTACGATAGAAGATGGGCGTATTACGTTATCTGTGATGGTACAGAAAAAACCGTTTGATTTATATTTAAAGAGGCAAGGAGATAAGGCGAGGGGAATTGGTTTTTTTGCGCGTTGTTTGGTTGTGAATATTGATGAAAGTTTGACGACCCAAGGTGCACGCTTTATAAAAAATAACTTTAATCTAAATATGAATATTAATTATTTTCATTGTCGAATAAATGATTTATTAGCTGATAATAATTCAAAGAAAAAAATAGATGGAAAATTATGCTTGTCATTAGAACCATCAGCTAAATATGCATGGGAACAAATTCATAATAGCATAGAGAGGCGGCTTCTACCGGAGGAAGAATATGCTAGCATGAGAGATTTCGCATCTAAATTAGCAAATAATATCGCACGTTTAGCAGCTGTATTTAGTTATTTTCTTGATGGTGATTGCGATATAAAAAAGGAATATATTGATGGTTCATCAGTTATTTGTGAATGGTATATGCAACAAGCTATTCATTTATTTGGGCATGAGGACGGGTATTATGAAGCCTTATTATTATCATGGCTACACCGTGAGTATCATCAAAGTGGTAGAGTGCGGGGTAGTATAAGATTTAATGATATTCGACGATATGGGCCAAATGCATTACGAAAAGGGAAGTTACTGGAAACCGTTATTTCAAACCTAGAAAAAGAAAATGCAGTATATATAAATTATTCGCTACGCGGTGCAAAATTTGTATATGAAGGTGAAAAGCTCAATAACAATATTTTTACAAATCATCCCGCATATTTATTTTATCCATTAGCTACTGCTGCTACTGTAGCAACTAATCGCAGATATTAATGATAAAATTGCATAAAACTAATATCAGAGTGAAATTATCACCATTATAACATTTTAATGAGTTAATAAAGGTCTATGGCTTTTATTTTTATCCAATAATTAAGTTTTACCGTGTCGGTATAGTATTATATGTATTAATGATTATATATTGTTAATATCGGTTATTTTATATATCTAATTATAGATTATAGAGTATTGCTAGCTATATTATTATAAGTATTAAATTAAGATGCTTATCTAGTGTAACTAATGAGTAAGCTATGTCTAAATGATTAATTAATGGGTTGATGTATTATATACTTCATTAGTTTTTATCATAACAAAATTGATAATAAGATAATTGATGTAATCATATACCGATACTTCCTTAAAATTAGTGCTAAGGATTATCAAATTTAAAATGCAACATTACACGTACAATGCTCAATATCAGCAAGCCTTTTCGGATGTTATTAATTATGCCGTACGAGAGTTTCCTCGTACGCTTGCTTTACGCGTGGATCTCCGTTTCCCTTCTAATTATCAATACGGTGATTCAAATAAAGAGATAACACGTTTTATCGAATCATTGAAATGTATGATTCGGGTAGACTGTACAAGAAGAAATCGGCGCTGGAAACGCAAGTATCCTAATCGTTTGCGCTATATTTGGGTTCGTGAGATTGGTGAACGTAATCACCGTAAGCATTATCATGTTCTGCTATTACTGAATAAGGATTTTTATCATTCGGTTGGCCATTATAGTTCGGATACAAGTTTAGGCGCTCTTATTCAAAAAGCATGGTGTAGTGCGTTAAAACTACTTGTAAAGCAGTACGCTAGTTTAGCTCATTTCCCTAAGAATAAATTATTTTACTTAAACCCAAATAGTTCAATTTATATCCAACAGTTGTCTGCATTACAACACCGTATGGATTACTTAGCGAAAGATCATACGAAGCGTTATCACGATGGGTATCGTTCTATTGGAATGAGCCGGAGGTAGGGGGCTGTTTTTATCTTATAGGTAAAAGGGGTTATTTACCGATCGTTATGGTATATTTTTAAATTGAAATATTTAGTAACATAGTTTATTTCTATGTGCATTAGAACTTGCTGAGCTTGTTGTGTTTAGGTGTGTTTTTTGCTCGATGATTATTCTAATATAGTTGATTTTTGGTGCTTTTATTAGAATTATATAGCGATGTTTCAACTAATTTGCGCTAAGCCACTTATCCTGCGGGGATGGGATGAATGGGGTGGGTTTACAGTCCATTCATAAGCTTTTATTACCCTTAAGGCAAATACTACCGTGTGCACTGGTTGAGATGACTTAAATTAAAAGGTAATCATCTTTACTTAACTTAAATATTTTTCAATAAAATTAGTAAAATGCAGATATTAACTTTAAATTAATTTTATTATTAATTATAATTAGAAACAATGATAACTAAATATAGGCATTTTGAGGAAGATATGGTATTTGACACGCTAAATCCATTTTATTTAAAACGTCAAGAATTATTGCAAAAAAAAGTAGTTTTATTCCAAACTCTGGATGATATTCATCATAAAATCATGTGGTATGAAAGTTTCGAATTGAAAGAAAATCTTTTTTCTCTTGATTCTTTGAATACAGAAGTGAAAGTTCAAGAAGAGAAATTAAGTTTCCTTGTAAAAAGCATGAAGAAAAAAACAAAGCGAAGTCGACAGGCGGAGTCAGCAGGAGAAATCAAGTTTTTAGAACCATTAGGTATATTTTCAACGCAGAGAATGAAATACCAAGGTTTGTATGAACGATTGAAAGAACAAGTTGTTAATTTAAATTACGATATAAAAGAATTAGTGATAGATATTGATTCCAAAAAACAAAATGTAAATGTCATTGTTAATGAGTTAAATCAGTATCATAAAACATCAATTGCTAACGAGAATGAAAATAAATTAAATTTAGAAAAGGAAATCGATAGATTAGATAAGAAGATAATTATCAATAATGAGAGACTTGAGTTTATAGAACAAATTATTTTTGAACCAAAAAATAAATTAGTTGAAATCTAAAATAAGAAGAAAAAAATAGAAAATGATATTGCACAAGTGAATGAATTAAAAATGAGGCTTGCGAATGCTCATAGCGGCTATGCGAGGAAATTGATACATGAGGAGTGCGATAATTATTTTGACTGTTCAAGTCCTAATGAAATTATTAAAAACAAAAAAAGAGAATGCGAAAGCATAAGTAGGAATATGAAAAAACTAGAGAGTAGAATAAAAGAACTAGTTAATAGTTCTATGTTTGAAATAAGCACGCTTATCATTGATGGAAATAATTTGTGCTATGAACAAAGTGACTTCATTGGCTTATTAGCATTAAAACCGTTAGTGGAGAAATTATCTGAAAAATATAAAGTAGAATTAATTTTTGATAACGGTATTCAAGGGCTATTAAATAAAACAAACATAGAAATAGCTGATTTATTTTTTGGTTTTGCTAAAGTATATATAGTCAATAATTCTAGAGCAGCAGATGAAACTATCTTAGATCAAGCAAATAGTGGCGATAGCTTTATTATTAGTAATGATAGGTTTCATGATTTCCCAGAGAAAAACGCTTATATAGAAAAGCGTATTATTAATCATGAGATTATAGGTAATAAAGTAAGAATTAGAAATTTACATATAGAGATCACCTTTAAATAAAAATAATGTGTCATTCCAGTAGATTATCTTAAAAAGGAATGACTCATGATGTAATCCTTAGATTTTTATAAAGTATTTAAAAATACGTCAAAAAAAGCTGGCATTGATTAGTAAAGATGGTATCATTCGTTAATTAAGCAATTTACTACACCTATGTTATCCCTCATATCTCCAAAATTAGATTCGTATTGGGGATATTCAGCGGCTCAGACTTTTCTCGTTTCAGGCATTTATTGGGTTTTATATGTAAGTTAACGGTATAATTCGCAATATATATGATAAACCCGCTTGTGGTTTAATCCGCAGTCATTCACACACCGAAAATACAAGAAGCATAAGGCAAAGCCTTAGCGCTGTTACTTCATATTTAAAATAGCAGTTTTTCGCATAGTACCTAATCAATTTGATTTGAACGAGGAACGGACGTTATGCAAGGGCTAACGTCCGTAATAGTTAATACTAGCTGAATAAAGCCATCCTCATTAATACCAGTACAATGTGTTCAGGTAGTAGCTATCTCACGTTGAAGAAGCCATTCATCAAGTTTTGCTTCCATCCAGCCAACGGACTGTTTTCCCAACTTCAGTTGCTTTGGAAAAGTGGGATCGTAGCGCTTTGACTTTGGGTTGAGCCAGTCATATATCGTCGATCGTTTGACGCCAATTTTAGCCATAACAGCAGGGATACGCAGAATTTTCATAGTTTGAGTGTGGGATATCATATTTTTACCTCTTTAAATTCTTACAATTCAAGTTAACGATTGATAACGGCTCTCCGTCATTTCCTACCTGAGCCGATTGGCTGGTATGCGATGGATTGTAATGTAGATTAATAGTGTCTAAAATGGGTAATATCATATTACTTTTTTTGACACTAAATTATGCCATCTTTAACACCTCTACAAAAAGCAGCATTTGATGCGATCGACACGCTTCACTTCGGTCAAGTTGTGATGCATCACATATATAAATACCCTCTCAAAGTCTGGTATTCCCATATTCTTGACCGGCTCAATGAGATACTCCAAAAAGTAGGTGTGATAGGAAAGCAGGCTGAGATAACTAAGCACTATATACTGGCTGCCCTTGAAATATATTTGTCCGTTAATGACAAATATATTTCGGATTCTTTTGAGTTCTGTGAAAAACACAATACTGACGAAAAGACTATTGATCGGGATGACTATAAGAAAGTATTCGATTACGAAAGAAATTTTAGTATTGCTATGCTTATTATACTTGCCGAAAAGAATGGTGTTGACGAAGAATTCTTCTTGCAGATAGTTAATGACGTAATAGATGATAAGGCGCTAGATTTATCATCCATGCCGTACCCTGTTTGTTGTAGACTGACTGAAGGTTGTTATGCATTTGAGTATCCTGATGCACCTCTCGGTTTTTATCGCGAATTGGTTAGCTGCGATATTATTAAATGTGAAAAGTACTCACATAATATTGATAAATATGCGAAGAAACCCAACTCAGAGCTATCGTCGCTGTTCATTCGTGCTGGTTTACTTTTTGAACTTAGGATATTGCAAAGATCGTTGCAGTCAATGATACCTATCGAGCAGGAACAAAAAATTGATATCCTAAACTTTGATTTAAAGATGCCCCGCATAGACCGTAAAAATCTTGCCGATTACTATAAAAGGCTTATTGATGTAAACTTATTAGGGGAAAACCCAAATACATTTATAACTTTTAAATGTAAAGAACATGTTTCGAAAAAAGGTGCTGAAGATTTACTTAAAAGTATGAGCAAGCTTTATTTTCATAAAAGAATGTTTGGGGGCTCACAGGCAAGATGGCTAGGAACCTTAGGGGCCTTTGATATTGAAGCTAGTCTTTGTAAAGAGCCGAATAAGGCGATTTATTATGAGCTTGATAACAGTTTTACAATTTCAGAGAAAATCGAATTAAAGTTTTTGGATCATGGATTTAGTGTGGCGGCAAGAACTTTATATTTGCGACATAAAGAAATTAGAAAAAAAGGTTACCCTAAAATCAATTACTATTATCACTTACTGCTGTATAATTTGCACTCTCCTTGGTATCTTACTGGGGATTTTTATGATGATTTAGTTCTTAAATGTAAAGAAGATAAAAATGAATAGAGGACTTGTTTATTGATGTGACTGTCAAATAGGCTATATGATGGTGATAATTTATATACTCGCTATTCAAGCATCTTGACCTCTGGCTGGGGGCTCGCAAGAACCCAAGCGACTTTGGCTCTGGCGAATTTAGGCTTTGAGCGAAGAGCGGACATCGTGTTTACGGTAAGATCGCTGAACTCAAATGACCACTAAAAACCTATCGTTCAAGTAGGTGTGTGGCAATTCCCCACCTGAGCGCAATGCATTTTCCATCCAAAAAATCGAAAACGGAGTAACTCGCATTGGGGTGAGCGTACCGGGAAAAGTTATCGATAGTCCCTTCTTTAAGTATTGCCAGCCCCCCCTGACTGACATGCCCATGCGAGACGATACATACGCACTGATGTTCTTTGGTGCCTTGCAGGTTTTGTAAGAAACTTATTACTCGTTGAGTTGCCTGTGCTAATGACTCTCCCTCTGGCGGACAATACTCTGCATCAAGTTTGAATAACGCATTTGCATCGTTCGGATGGTGTTGCAGGAGCTGTGCCGTTAACATGCCTTCAAACTGACCAAATGCCTGTTCTTTAAGGGCAGTTTCAGCTACCAATGAGCAACCAAAGCACTCAGATAGGCTCTGTCCCATTTGCCAGGTACGACCAAGTGGAGAAGCGTAAACACGTTCAACCTGATAATCACTTGCGGCAAATGCTGCCAGTAAGGCTGATGTTTGGCGCTCCCCTCGGTGGGTCAACGTACTATCGCTCTGCCCCTGAATAACGCCTCTCACATTCCACTCTGTTTCAGCGTGTCGAACAAAAATCACTTTCATCGTTAGTGCACCATGCATGTTGTTGATTTAAATGTCTTGGACCAAACATACCAGCCTACTGTAGCGGAATGCAAACTGGGATGGCCTGTCTCACGAGGGATGCATCGAACGTAGATAATGTCAGCTCTTGGCACAGGCTGTGTAAAAACTATTGATCACCTTTTGGTCTAAGTGCGATGTACTTATGATCAATTGGTCTTAGCTACCGATCCAATTTCAAAGCAAAGTCCAGTATCATCAGATTGGTAAGCATAATCATGGAGATTCGGACATGTCTCACCATATTACGGGTCAATCAAGGCATCAATCTACGCTCTTTCCAGAACTCATGGACGACTTTGTTAACGAAGATAATCCAGTGCGTGTTATTGATGTCTTTGTTGAACATCTCGATTTACTCGACTTAGGTTTTGAAAGCGTGAATCCCAAGTCAACTGGCCGTCCTAGTTATCACCCTGCCATGATGCTCAAGCTCTATATTTACGGTTATTTAAATCGAATTCAATCATCACGGCGGTTGGAGAAGGAATGCAACCGCAATGTTGAGTTAATGTGGCTGCTTGAGCGTTTATCTCCCGACTTCAAAACGATTGCAAACTTCAGAAAGGATAATGGCAAGGGAATTAAAAACGTTTGCCGTAAATTCGTCGAGTTATGCAGACAACTCAACATGTTTGAAGATGCCGTGTTCGCTATCGATGGGAGTAAATTCAAAGCCGTCAATAATAAATCCAAAAATTATACCCCCAGTAAAGTGCAGTTTCATATCGAGCGAGTTGAAAAAAGCATCGATAAATATTTAAGCCAGATGGATGCCAAGGATGAGAACGAAAAAGAGTCTGATCCGACCGTCGCAGCATCGAAATTAGCTTGGTTAAAGCAGCGCTTAGTTGAACTAAAAGCACTCGAAAAACAAGTTAATGGGCATCCGGACAAACAGATATCACAGACAGATCCTGATGCCCGCTTGATGAAAACACACCACATGGAAAGACAAGTCTGCTATAACGTGCAAACAGCAGTCGATACAAAGCACCATCTCATCGTTTGCCACGATATCGTCATGACAACAGACCGAGGTCAACTGACATTAGTTGCTGAGCAAGTCCAAAAGGTTTTGGGAAAGAAATCTATTACAGTGTTAGCCGACAAAGGCTACTTCAGCCGAAATGATATCAAAAATGCATACGACCAAGGTATCACAGTGAATGTACCACAAACTGATACTTCAGGTTCAAAGAGCAAAGGCATTTTTAACAAATCTCTCTTCAAGAACGACAACGACAGTGATGTATACATTTGCCCTGCAGATAAAGATTTACAAAAGCGAATGAAGGTAATGGAGAAAGGCGTCGAACTGGATGTTTACTTAAATAATTTAGCGTGCAATGAATGTTCAATCCGATCTCAATGCACGACATCAAAGAAAGAGCCGCGCCGCATAAGACGATGGGTACATGAATCGATTATTGATGATATGCAAAAACGGTTGGACGAAAATCCGGAATTCCCAGTGACAAGGAAACAGAGTGTTGAGCATCCGTTTGGCACGATAAAAATGTGGATGGGAGCGACTCACTTTTTGACTAAACGCCTCAAAAATGTGAGCACTGAAATCAGCCTTAGCGTTCTTGCTTACAACCTGAAACGTATGATGACCATACTGGGAACTGTCGGTTTGATGACAGCTATCAATCTAAACTAAGTGATAAAGTCGCTTAGTTTAACCAAAATCTGCCCCTTAACATTCAAGGCACGCTGCTTTTAAAAGGCTTCATATTACAAGTCACCAATCTTAATCAGAATATTATGAATATAATGGGGGCTATTCGGATGCTTAAATGCAACTCAAATTGGTGTTTGTTGGGTGAAATCATGATTTTTACACAGTCTGGGCACAGAGCTGACGTTTGGATGAGGTATAGCTCTGTGCCCTTATAGTCCAGTTCAAATTCAAACCGGCATACATAAGTCGTCACCCAACTAGCGATATCCCTCTTATCCCACCTTTAATAATACTTCCTCTATCTGCTTCCTCAATAAAATCAGCCCACCATTGCATCATGGGGCGTCTTTGCTCTAGGTAATCACTGCGGTTGTATGCACGTCTAACTTCATTTTTATCAACGTGGGCTAGGGCGGCTTCGATAACATCAGGAGGGAAACCCTGTTCATTGAGAGCGGTGCTGGCAATCGAACGTAGGCCGTGTGAAACAAGCACACCACCAAACCCGGCGCGTTTTAATGCAGCATTGACGGTTTGGCTGTTCATTGGTTGGGTAGGCTTGATACGGCTAGGAAAGATAAATTCACGATTACCACTTAATGGCTTCATTAGTTCTAAAATAGCTAAAGCAGCGTCAGATAGCGGAACTATATGTTCACGGTTCATCTTCATTCTGGCAGCAGGTATCTTCCATTCATTGGTCTCAAAGTTGATTTCATCCCAATGGGCTTCAGCGGCTTCGGCAGGGCGGGATATGGTAAGCAGCTGCCACATGAACAAGCATCGAGTCGATAGACTAATACTAGCTGTACGCATTGTCTGCATGAGCTTTGGTAGCTGATCAGGGGAAATACTTGGCATATTCTTTTTCTTGGGCTTTTCAAACGCTTTACCAATATTGATACTTGGTACAGCATCAATTAATCCAGTATTTTGAGCATAGATCATGACTTCGTTAATGCGCTGACAAAGGCGACGAACGGTTTCTAATGCACCTCTAGCTTGAACGGGCTGTATTGCTTGAACCAATATATGGGCTTTGATATCGGTAATACTAATATCACCAATAGCCGGAAATACATCTCGTTCAAGTGAGCGCCAAATATCCTTGCCGTAGTTTTCAGTGACGGTGGACTTCTTCACTTCCCACCAACGTTCAGCGATAAGTTGAAAGGTATTTGACTTAGCTTCTAAGGTGTTACGGACTTGCTCTTTATGGTGATCTTGTGGGTCTATCTGTTTAGCGAGCAAGGTCCTTGCTTCTAGGCGATAGCTACGTGCATCAGCAAGGCTGACGGCAGGGTAAGAGCCAAGGCTCTTTTTAGCTCGCTTTTTAGTGAGAGGGCGAATGTAGCGAAATGACCACAGCTTGCTGCCATTGGATTTAACCAATAGCTCTAATCCATCGCCATCATAGAGGACATAATCACTCTGTTTCGGCTTTGCTGTATCGATCTCTTTTACTGATAAAGGTTTGGTTTGTCTTGCCATTTTGA
Organism: Providencia sp.; assembly: GCF_052096715.1. Lineage (NCBI taxonomy): Bacteria > Pseudomonadati > Pseudomonadota > Gammaproteobacteria > Enterobacterales > Morganellaceae > Providencia > Providencia sp. Next base: position 115,593 of record NZ_JBQDNB010000011.1, on the reverse strand, counting down.
TGTTCCATTGTTTTTAGGCACCTCAAAAACTATAAAGGTTAACGAGGTGCCTATCAAGGTGCCTAAGATGATTGGATTTAATTAGGTGACATCAGACTGCGCAGGACATAAAAAAGCCCGCAACTCATTGAGTTAGCGGGCTTTTCAGTCTTCTTTGGACGTCCTTAGAAGATAATTTGGTGGAGCTGGCGGGAGTTGAACCCGCGTCCGAAATTTCTACATCCTCGGTACTACATGCTTAGTCTAGTCTTTAAATTCATTTGCCAGCTGCGGACAGACACGCCACTAACAAACTATCCTGATTAAGTTTAACGCTGCAACCCCAGGCAAGGCATTCACGCGATCTCTTTTGGTTTTGACCTCTCTTGATCCCCGTCCTAAGAGCGGAGGCTAGGGAGAGAGGGCTCTGAGCAGGTTATTAAGCTGCTAGTGCGTAGTTTTCGTCGTTTGCGACTATTTTTTTACGGCTTTTTACGAGGCCAACCGTCCCTCGGCATGCACCTTGGGTTTCGCAAATCCCGTCGAATCCAGAATCAGCCCCAAGTTGTTGAACGCAGTATAACAGAAAATTACGCTATAAAGCTAGAGGTTAGCGATTAGAATGTTTCATTATACGTGCTTTATCTAACTGCCATTCACGATCTTTGATGTCAGAACGCTTGTCATGTGCTTTTTTACCTTTGGCTACGCCAATTTTAACTTTGCACCACGCATTTTTCCAATATAAGGAAAGTGCGATGACGGTATAACCTTCGCGGTTAACTCTACCATATAGAGTGTCTAATTCACGTTGGTTTAATAATAATTTGCGGCTACGAGTTGGATCGCAAACAACGTGCGATGATGCAACCATTAGTGGTGTAAAGTTTGCACCAAACAAATAAGCTTCACCATCTCGAAGTAAGACGTAGCTATCACTAATGTTGGCTTTGCCCGCACGTAATGATTTAACTTCCCAACCTTGTAGGGACAAACCCGCCTCGAACTCCTCTTCGATAGAATATTCGTGGCGAGCACGTTTGTTCATAGCAATTGTTGCTGAACCGGGTTTATAGGATTTTTTCTTTGTCATAGTTCAATCATTATACTTTAAGCTGAGTTGAAATAAATCTTTCTGTACTTAAATTTTTTTAATTGTGCATTTATTGCCCTATATGGGTTTTGTTTTTTGTTTAACCAATCAATAGTGGTATTATATGCGCAGTTTTTGGGGATAGGAATTGATATGCCACAGATTAGTCGCTCTGCATTGGTCCCTTTTAGTGCAGAACAAATGTATAAACTCGTTAATGATGTTATTTCATACCCTAGTTTTTTACCTGGGTGCGTGGGTAGCCGTATTATTAGCCATCATGATGATGAAATGACTGCTGCTGTCGAGGTGTCGAAAGCGGGGATCAGTAAAACGTTTGTGACCAAAAATATATTGGAAGATAATAAATGTATCCATATGCAATTGGTTGAAGGGCCTTTTAGTAAGCTCTCTGGAGGGTGGCGTTTTATCCCCCTAAGTGCAGATGCCTGTAAAATTGAGTTTCATCTTGATTTTGAATTTACTAATAAATTAATTGAACTGGCTTTTGGTAAAGTTTTTAAGGAACTTGCTAATAATATGGTTCAGGCTTTTACATTAAGAGCTAAGGATGTTTATAGTGTCTGATCTTAATATTGAGGTGGCTTACGCCTTACCCGAAAAGCAGTTTTTATTGCCTGTTAAGGTAGCCAATGGTGCAACTATTGAAGATGTAATTATTGCATCAGGTATTTTATCTCTACGTGCTGATATAGATTTAAAAAAAAATAAAGTGGGTATTTATAGTCGGCCTGCCAAATTAGGTGATTTGGTGCAAGATGGGGATAGAATTGAAATTTATCGACCGTTACTTGCAGATCCGAAAGAATTACGTCGTAAACGCGCTGAAAAATCAAAAGAAACAAAAAAATAGTTCAATTTCAAATGTGTGATTGATAAGCCGAGTTAATGCTCGGTTTTTTTGTTTTTGTGCTTTTTAAACTGAATTGATTTTTTAAAAATCAGATGGATAGACGGAAAAAGCCTAATAGACAATGGAAAACGGGACGATAACGAAAATTTTTAGTTATTAGATATTTGTAACTACCTGCAAAATGCTAATTTTAAGCTTTAACAGGTAGTTACTTGTTCAGAATACGGAAAATAGGTATAGAACAGTATCAGAAGACAGATGACATTAATGTAATGTGTTATTCAGCTGCTTTTGTTTCTGATGCTTTAATTTCTTTATTTTCCATTGATTCTTGTGCTGCAAGATTTTTTTCATTTTTGATTTCGGTAAGGATACCATTACGATCAAAATTGAGAGTTAAAGTTTCTTGCTGAACAGGATCGTGACCAAGTTCTTGGCGGAAAACATAATACCAGGTCTGAGTACCAAACGGGTCGGATAACATTGGTGTGCCCAAAGTATAAGCGACCTGTTGCTGTGTCATTCCTTTTTGGATCTTAGCAACATCTTTCGCGGTTAAGTAGTTACCTTGGTTAATGTCAGGGTGATAGACAAGACGTTCCATCATTGAACAGCCCGTAGACATTAATGCGAGTGATAGTGCAGCAGCAGTTAACAATTTATAACGCATGGATATCTCATTCCTTTTGGAGTCAGAACATCAATGATAATCGACATTGATACAATTTAAAACCTTCCTGATTGACTCTAAGACCACATGAGCGCAAAAAAGTTGTCAAAAATTAGGCTGCAAGCAATTCTTTTGCATTCGCAAGGGTGTTTTTTGTCACTGAAGAACCCGCTAAAAGTCTTGCAAGCTCTTGTAATCTAGATTTTTTATCTAGTAGTTGCATATGTGTTTCAGTTTCGATGCCATTGGTTTCTTTACTGACATAAAAATGATGATGACCGCAACCTGCAACTTGAGGTAAGTGAGTAACGCACATAACTTGGGTCGATTCGCCGAGCTCACGTAATAATTTTCCGACAATTGCTGCAGTAGGGCCACTGATCCCTACATCGACTTCGTCAAAAATAAGTGCCGGCGTATCCATTTTTTTCGCTGTGATAACTTGGATAGCGAGTGCAATTCGTGATAGTTCGCCGCCAGATGCGACTTTTGCAAGAGCTTGGTGTGGCTGTCCTGGATTAGTTGTAACATTAAATTCAACTTTACAAGCACCATCAACTTGTAATTGTTCAGGAACAAATTTGATATCGATAGTAAATTTACCATGCGGCATCGAGAGCTGATGCATACTATCAGTGATTAGATGACTTAACTCTTGTGCATACTGCAAACGAATTTGATGTAAACGTTTTGCGTACTCTAAAGCGATTTGATGATTTGTGACAACTTGTTCATTTAAAGCGACGCAGTCTTCATTTTGGTTTGCTATTAATTCTTGTTCAGCTAAAAATTGTTGAAATAACTCTGGCAATGATTCTGCGGTAACATGATGTTTACGCGCAAGACTGATTTGTTTAGATATTCGTTTTTCAAGTTCAAATAAACGATTTGGGTCTAGTTCAAACTGATCACAATAATGTTTTAATTCATCACTGACTTCACTTACTTGAATCGAGGCCTCTTCAAGCATATCGAGCAACCCTGAGAATTTTGGATTAAGTGAGATTAATTCACTTAATTCATTTTTAGCGGTATTGAGTAAGCTAATAATATTGGTGTCATCATTATCAGACAATATTTGAGTTGTACTTTGACCAATAGAAAGAAATTGTCCGTGGTTAGCGAGTTGATTGTATTCTTGTTCTATTTCTTCAAATTCACCTTGTATTGGCATGAATTCATTTAACTCTTTCAAATGATAACTAAGTAACTGTTGGCGTGATTCACGTTCCTGCATTTGTTTTTGAAAAACAGCAAGTTGTTGGCATGAATTATGCCAGTTTTGCCATGTTTTTTTCATTTGGGCTAATAAATCTTGCTGGTTTGAATATGCATCAAGTAGAAATTTTTGATGGTTGTTATCAAGCAATAACTGGTGAGCGTGTTGACCGTGAATTTGGATGAGTAGGGTGCCCAGTTCTCTTAATTGTGATAAAGGAACTGAAACGCCGTTAATAAAGCCTCTAGAGCGACCGTCAGAGGTAATAGTACGACGTAATAGGCATTCGTTGTAGTTATCAAGTTGGTGTTCTGTGAGCCAATTGGAGGCCATTTGTGCATCAGTAAGTGAAAAGCGGGCGCATAAGTCAGCACGTTGTGCGCTAGGGCGAACCATATTGGCTTCCCCGCGATTACCTAAACACAGTCCAAGAGCATCAATTGCAATAGATTTACCAGCGCCAGTCTCACCTGTAATTGTGGTCATTCCGCTGCGAAAATCAATTTCTAACTCACGAACAATAGCAAAATTATTGATAGTTAATTGGGTTAGCATCTGCGCTCTCCTGTGAAAATTCACAACTGTGTTTTCATACAGTGTAAACTGTTTTTTTATACAGTAAAGAGCCAGAGCATAAAAATTAGAAAGTTTTTTTAGCCCAACCTAACTTTGAGCTTAATGTATTGAAATAGTTATAATCTTTTGGGTGTACTAAATTAAGGCTTTTATTACTACGTTTGATAATAACTTCTTCACCATCTTGAATAGGTAACATTATTTGGCTATCACAACTCACTTCGTAATCAATATTACTTCGTATGAATTTTAAGCGAATACTACTATCGCTACTGATAACGAGTGGTCGTGATGACAGTGTATGAGGAAACATAGGGACTAAAACAATCGCATCTAAATTTGGCATTAAAATAGGCCCACCAGCTGATAAAGAATATGCGGTTGAACCTGTTGGTGTAGCAATGATGAGTCCATCAGAGCGTTGAGAGAAGGCAAATTTATCATCAATGTAAACTTCAAACTCAATCATGTGTGCGACTTTGCCTGGGTGTAAAACTATTTCGTTTATTGCACTGCTTTTACGGGCTTTTTGGTTTGGTTTTATAACTTGGGCCTCTAATAAAAAGCGTTGTTCTTCATGGTATTCCCCTTCAAGTACACGAGAAAGTTGTTGCAGGGCATTATCGGGATCAAGATCAGTTAAAAAACCTAAATTTCCACGGTTAACACCAATAACTTTGTTGTTATAACGCGATAAAATGCGAGCAGCCCCAAGCATATTACCGTCACCACCAACGACAATGACTAAATCAGCTTGTTGTCCTATTTCTGTCAGATTACCAGTATTTGCATTTTTTAAGTTCAAGTCTTTTGCAACTTGCTTATCAATAATGGCATGATAATTTTTAGATATAAGCCAATGATAGATAACTTCATGTGTTGCTAATGCTTCAGGGTGTCTCGGATGTCCGACAATACCGATTGTTTTAAAGTGTGATTGTGGTTTCGTTTTATCCATTTGCATACTTTTTTGGCCTCTCATTGTATGACTTCCCTTGAATCCCTGTTTTAGATCCCCATAATACTCTCATATATGGGATTAATGCTAAATACGCGGAGATATTCATGAGTAGTAAAGAACAAAAGATGCATGAAGAGCAAGCTTCTGAGCAAAATGAATCACAAAAAGTTCAATCAGAGCAGGAAGTCGAAGTTCAACAAGCAGCCGATTTACAAGCAGATGAACAAGCGTTAGCAGCGCGTATTGCTGAGCTTGAGCTACAATTAGAGGCTTCAAAGAAAACAGAACGTGAAGCTATGCTACGTGCTCAGGCTGAGGTTGAAAACATTCGTCGCCGCACTGAGTTAGATATTGAAAAAGCACATAAATTCGCACTTGAGAAGTTTTCAAATGAATTATTGCCAGTGATTGATAACTTAGAGCGTGCAATTGAAGCTGCGGATCATGAAAGCGAAGAATCAAAAGCCATGCTTGAAGGATTAGATTTAACGCTAAAAGCTTTTGAAAGCGCGATTGCTAAATTTGGTATCGAAGTGGTTGGTGAGACAAATGTGCCATTTAACCCTGAAGTTCACCAAGCAATGACGATGATTGAATCTCCTGATCATCAATCAGGACAAGTGATTAATGTGATGCAAAAAGGTTATACGTTAAATAGTCGTTTATTAAGACCTGCAATGGTTATTGTGTCTAAATAAGCTACGTTTTAGACAGTATAGTTAAATAGTGCAAAATGGGATGTTTCGGCATCCCATTTCACGAAATGAAGTTATTCAGAAATGACGGGTTGCCAGTCAATCGGTTTTTGGCCTTGTTGTTTTAGTAATTCGTTAGTTTGTGAAAAATGACCACAACCTAAAAAACCACGATGAGCAGAAAGTGGGGATGGATGGGGGGCTTTTAACACATGATGGCGTTTTGTATCAATGATTTGCCCTTTTTTCTGCGCATGAGCGCCCCATAATAAAAAAACAACCCCTTCAGTATGTTCATTGATCGTCGCGATAATTTTATCGGTAAATGTCTCCCATCCTAAATGGGCATGAGAGTGCGCTTTACCTTGTTCGACAGTCAAAACAGTATTTAGTAATAATACGCCTTGTTGTGCCCAACTTAATAAATAGCCATGGGTAGGGCGTTCAAAACCTATAATATCTTTTTCTAACTCTTTATACATATTGACTAATGATGGTGGCGTTTTAATTCCAGGACGAACTGAAAAAGATAAACCATGAGCTTGACCAGGACCATGATAGGGATCTTGCCCAAGAATAACGACTTTAATATCAGCTAGTTCAGTGTAGTTAAAGGCATTAAATACATCTTCTTGTGGAGGGTAAATAACTTTACCTTTTTGGCGTTCGTTAGCGACATAAGTCAATGTATCTTTTAGGTAAGTTAACTCTTTTTCAGAATTAATAAAGTTGTGCCAAGTTGGGATTGTTGACATGAAATGTCCTATCGAATTGAGTTTATGAGGATTACTTATATCGTTAAGCTTACTGGTTCATGGGAGATAGATAAAGCATTGTTAGTGGTAATTATTTGCTATGTCGTTCAAATTAATTTGAAATATTCAAAAATACTATAAAAACAGCATTTGTTAATTTTGATTTAAATCATGAAGTTGAGGTGATGCGATTGCTTGTAAAACGAAATGATTGATAAATATCAAAGAATGCAGGCTTTTTAGCTGTTATATAATAGATATAAGCACTAGCAAGACTAAATATCTAATAGATAGTTAATGTAGATAGCTAATCTAGATGACAAAATAAATTCCAATCTGATTCGGACGTGGAGGTCGATATGATTACTGGTATTCAAATTACTAAAACTGATAATGCAGCGCTACTTAACTCTTTTTGGTTACTTGATAACGAAAAAAATGAAGCACGCTGTGTGTGCGCTAAAGCGGATTATGATGAAGGCCAAATTGTTGCTAAAGATGCATTAGGTGCTTTCGAGTATCGTGAGGTTCCTTTAGAAGTTAAACCAACAGTTCGTGTCGAAGGTGGACAGCATCTAAATGTTAACGTATTAAGTCGTGAAACATTAGAAGAGGCGGTTAAAAACCCAGAAAAATATCCTCAATTAACTATTCGTGTTTCAGGTTATGCGGTTCGTTTTAATTCATTAACACCAGAACAACAACGCGATGTTATTACGCGTACTTTTACTGAAAGTATGTAATGGATATTAAGTATTAAGTTCCATAGTTAATTTGTGATAAATTATAAAGGCCATTGATACTGATGGCCTTTTTGTTTCCTTCTAATAAATTCCAATATTTCCTCTCTGTGTTATTTGTATTTCAATATTCTTCCAACTTATAACGTTTATTAGGGAGAATCTATGCTTTCAACAAAAACAAAAATGCAGAGCTATTTTGGCCAAAGTGAACTTTCACTTATCAGAGCAAGCTTACAATTATATTTACAAAATAGCTTTATAGAGCCTTGTGGTAATGAAAGTGGTCATGAACATAATCCATGGTCGAATAATATATTAAGAGATGATTTTTTTGGCCGTGATGCGCAGCATCAAGATTATATCTTAGCGCTGTTATCTCACGGGGCGTATTTTAATAACTGGAGTGCAATTAAAGGGGTTAAGCGGCTTAATCGAAAAGAGATTAAGGCACTTGGTATTGACGCTGATTTATTAAAAGATAACTCCACTGGCTTTCAAGCTAATATTTGTCGCTTTAATGATCTGTATATTATTTGTTTTGCTGGCTCTAATGATTTTGTTGATTTTTATGCAAACGTAAGACAAGGTCTTGGATATTATGAGCCTCAGTATTTTCAGGCTGTTGGTTTAACTAATATGTTATTTAATGCGGTTAAAGGTAATGTTATTTGTACGGGACATTCCCTTGGCGGTGGCCTTGCATCAATAGCCGCTTTAGCAAGCCAGTCACCTTGTATCAGCTTCAGTCCAGCGGGACTAGCTCAAAATACAGTGAAACAAATTGGAATTGATTATCAAATTGCTAAAAAAATGGCAAATGATGGGTTGATACGCTTTTATTCTGTTCAATATGATTGGCTTGATACACTTCAAAATACGTTACCAATCCCTTCTGCGTTGGGAAATCAAATTAAAATGGCTTATAGCGAACACAGCTCATGGACGGATTGGCTACCACACCGCTTGTTAACCCGAAGTTTTATTGCACATTCCATGGTGAAAGTTGCGAGGATGATGTGCAAACATAAGCCTTGGAATAGTTGGAGTGCAATAACAGGTGAATTCGAAGATAAGCTAAATACGATGTTGACAGATCTTCCGTCAGTGGAAGAACATGAAGCAACTCATTGGCAGGCTTGTTGTAAGCGTGCGATTAAACACGGTAATGTCGCTGAATTTTCTGAATTACTTAACTCGGAGTATAAGCAGTCAGATATTATATTTGCTGCAAATCAATCAGCATTAGCAATGAATAGTCAGTTCATGCAAGCTTTAATAGAATCATCACATGGCAACTTGATTAAAACATTACAATTGATGGAGCAAGAAAATATCTTACATTTAGCGGCTCGAAGTGGGCGAGTTATTCAATCGCAACTTTTATTAAATAACGGGTTGGCTATTAATACGACGGATAATTTAGGCAATACACCATTACATGATGCATTAAATAGTCATGCATTAGAGGTTGCTGAATTATTATTAGTGAGTGGTGCTGATTGGCGTATGAAAAACAATCAAGGTTATGATTGCCGCGATATTTTGGATAACCATATGTTGAAAATCGATTTATTGACACAGGAAGGGAAAGCGATGCGTGAAAAAATTATTCATATGATGAATTAAGTAACGGGCCGAAGCCCGTTTGTTTACTCTGTTTTATCGCTAGTCGTAGACGCTAAAGGATTTACTGGTGCACGACGTTTACCAATATTTTTCTTATCGCGTTGGCGTACTTTTTCTTTCTTTTTAGCTTGTTCTTCTTTTTTCTTTTCTTTACGTTTTTCTAGCACTTTTTTTGACGGCTTTGGCTTATTTAGCATCGCATCTGAAGGTGCTTTAGTTGTTGGACGTAAAGAGTCTATTACGCGAACCTTAATTGATTCATCAATATAACGACTGATTTTACCAAATAATGGGTAGTCATGCGCTTCGATTAACGAAATTGCAGTACCTTTACGACCTGCACGACCAGTACGGCCAATACGGTGTAAATAAACATCTGCAGTGCGTGGCAAATCAAAGTTAAATACATGACTGACGTTATCAATATCAAGTCCACGAGAAGCGATATCAGTGGCAACTAAAACTTTAACTTGTCCACTAACTAATCTGCGAATAGCTTCAGTCCGCTTAGCTTGAACCATTTCACCTTCAAGATAACAAGGCTCGATACCTGCGCTACGTAGCCATTGAACGACTTCATGTACACGCTCACGCTTACGAACAAATACGATAGATTTAGTGACTTCGTCTTGCTTCAATAGGTGACATAATAGTGCTGTTTTATGCTCAAGTGAGTCAGCACGGTAATGAAATTGTTGGATTTTTTTGCGTTCACGACGAGATGGGTCGGAATCAACTTCAAAAGGATTGTCTAACAGACGTTCTGCAAAGTCACGAATGGCTTCGCCTTCAAGGGTTGCAGAAAATAGCATAGTTTGCTTGCGCCAGCGAGTTTCACCTGCAATGGTTTCAACATCGTTAGCAAACCCCATGTCTAACATGCGATCAGCTTCATCAAGAATTAAGATTTCAACTGCTCTACAGTCAAAATTTTCTTCTAGAATATATTGCAGCAAGCGACCCGTTGTCGCGACAACGATATCTTGATTTTCGCTGAAAACTTCAGCGTGATTCATATAAGCGACACCACCTGTGATGGTTGCAACGTCTAGGTTGTTGTGTGCGCAAAATTCTTTGGCTTGATCTGCAACCTGCATAGCAAGTTCACGAGTTGGTGTAATAATCAGAACGCGTGGCGGTCCTGATTTCTTTCTTGGGAAATCAAGTAAATGTTGGATTGCTGGCAGCAAGAATGCTGCTGTTTTACCTGTTCCCGTTGGTGCTGAACCTAAAACATCGCGTCCATCCATTGCTGGAGGGATAGTCGCTGCCTGAATCGCAGTTGGGCGCTCATAGCCTTTATTTGCTAGCGCTTCGATCAGGGTTTCATCAAGTTCAAGTTCAGAAAAAGTGGATGCAGTCATGATATACCTCTATTTGGGGCGCTGATTATAAACAGGTTAGCAAAAATGTTCACCAGAAAAATCAACTTTGGGTGAAGTGTACCTGTTTTCAAGGGTGACTGGCAGCGATATATCGATGAATTGGTGCTTTACGAGTAAGTAAAGCACCGACTCAAATTAGCTAAGCATATTAATTAGCCATGTGTGATATGGGATACCGACTAAATCAATTAATACCGCACCACTTAATGGCACGATCATAAAGGCTTTCATAGAAACTTGTTTGTAACGTTCGCATACGGATGACATATTTGCCATCGCATTTGGTGTTGCTCCTAAGCCATGGCCCATCAAGCCTGCACACATGACAGCTGCATCATAATTCTTACCGAGTAATCTAAAGATAACGAATACAACTAATAGAATTAAAATGATAACTTGTGCAATTAAAATGGTAAATAGTGGTAGTGCGACGGTTTTGAGTTCCCATATTTTAAGTGACATCATGGCCATAGTTAAAAACAAACCTAAGGACACTTCTGAAATTAAATCAACTGACTTTTGATTAATGCGAAATAGTTCAACTTGATCATTGATATTTCTGATGACGATAGCAATGATCATTGCGCCTACATAGCTTGGCAGTGAAAAACCGGTCGCTTTGGTAAATTGCGCAGAAGCAAACTGACCAATCACCATAATGCCTAAAATAAGGGCTAACATTTTTAAAAAGGCATGTGCGTCAATCGATTCAATTTTACCGGCGATGGTTTCTGGTACTTTAATATTGGTTACATTTTCATCCGCTTTAATCTGAACTTTAAATTTCTTAATTAAAAATGTCGCTACTGGACCACCAAGTAGACTTCCTGTTATCAAGCCAAAGGTTGCTGCTGCAATAGCAGCAACAGTTGCAGATTGGACACCAAGACCTTCAGCCATACCGCCGAACGCAGCTGCACCACCATGACCACCGGTTAATGAAACACCGCCAGCCATGATCCCAATAACGGGTTCAATACCGAGAAGATGAGCAAGCGCCGCACCAAAAGTATCTTGAAAAACAACCACGAACCAACAAATAATCAGGTACATAAAAAGCAAACGTCCGCCGCTTTTTAAAATTCGAAAGCTACCATCAATGCCAATAGTCGTAAAGAAAGCCACCATCAAAAAGGTTTGTAAGCTGGTATCGAAATTGATTTCAGCCAAATTAAACGATTTTAATCCCCAAATAATTAAACTAATCAAAAAACCACCAATAACAGGTGAAGGGATGCAAAAACGTTGAAGCCATTCAATACGTTTCTTTAAATGGATGCCCATGAGTAGGCAAATGACGGTTAGGAGGAGTGTTGTTAGTGTGTCTAGGTGTAAAGTCATATCTTTCCCTTTTTTAAACTTTGTCTTTCAAGCTGTAGCTTTGTTGGCTTCATTCAGTCACGCAAGTTACATACTGATGTCTGCTTCTCGGGATCTCTTCAATTGCCGGCTAGCTGTAACTTAGAGTTTTAACTATTATTTTTCTAAATTCATTCAGGTACTTAATACAACTAAAGTGTTGCTTTGAAATTTAGAAATAAGTTTTAGCCAGTTTGATATAACGCTTTGTGCATATTATTTTTTTTTACACTCGCAGTTATATCGCTACAGATTGGAATATAAAGTTATTGGTTATTAGTCGGTTTGGTGAATTTAAAATAAAAATTGGTAAATAATGTAAGCTGCTAGTTTTGACGTGTGATTATCAATATCAAATTCAGGATTACATTCAGCGATATCTAATAGGGCAATTTTTTTACTGTCTTTAATAATCGAAAATAGCTCGTCAAAAATTTCGGTTGAAATGCCTCTTGCGGCTGGTGCACTGACGCCAGGAGCAATCGCAGCGGAGAAAACATCAAGATCAACCGTGACATAGAGATAATCGACTTGGCTTATAAACTGTTTAATTTGTTCAATAGCCTTGGCTAATAGCGAATGGGTTAATGCCTTGTCACGAATATATTGGCAACCGAGTTTATCCGCGGTATCAAATAAAATTTTAGTATTACCGTGGTCAGCTATACCTAAACATAAATAATGAAAAGGGCGCTGATGCTGTTCGCAAAGTTTTGCTGATTGCAAAAATGGTGTTCCAGAAGTGGCTTCAGATGCTGCACGTAGATCAAAGTGGGCATCAAAATTGATGATACCAATTGATTTACCAGACTCATGCTTTTCTACATAATCAAATAATCCTTGAAAGCTGGCAAATGCGACTTCATGACCACCACCTAATACAATAGGAGTTTGTTTAGTGGCTAAAATAGCGATGAGTTCATCTGATAGACGACGTTGTGCACTTTCCAAATCACCGTCATCGCAGCTAATGGTGCCTGCATCTCTAATTGCTAAGGTTTGGTGCAGAGGAAGCCCTGCAAGTTGACGGCGAATAGCATCGGGTCCTGCTTTAGCACCTTGACGGCCTTTGTTACGCCTTACGCCTTCATCAGATGCAAAGCCCACAAGGGCAAATTGGGCTGGCGTGACTTTATTGATTACTTGATGGATGCGTAAATGCGCTTGTGCTTCGCCATCTATGCGACCTTGCCATTGAAAAGGTTGTGTCATAGTTACTCCAAGTTAATCAGTTTTGTGATGTCATGTGCGGTTTGACATGTATCAGAGATAAGTTCGTTTAGCCTATGGGTCGCACGAAACTCAGGTGCCATAACAGAAACAACTGCTAGTACTTCTTGCCCTTTAAATATGGGCGCTGCAACACCGAAAACGCCTTCATCGATTTCACTAATTGATGTGCCAAAACCTTGCTGACGGATTTGCATTAAATTTTGTTTGAGGTGCTGTATATTTTTAGGTTGTTGCAACTGCTTAGTGTAGATTTCAAAAACAAGCTCTTGGTATTGTTCATCGCGAAAGGCTAGAAGTGTTTTTGCACTTGCGCCTTTAATTAAAGTGTTACCACGGCCAATAATAAAAGAACAACGCAGTGCTTGTTCACTTTCAATCATATCAACACAAATAGTTTCGCTTAGATTTGAGGTGATAATTGCGGCAGTTTCTTGTGTTTTTTTGGCTAGAGATTGTAAGGATGATCGAGAGGCATTCATTAACAAACTATGGTGATAGTATTTTTCTTGAGTTTTGATACTCTGCGCACCAATGGTATAGGTTCCATACTGTTTTGCATAAGTAATAAATTCCCAATTTATGAGAATAGTTAGTAATCGATAAACTGTAGATAGAGGAATATCAAGCGCAGTTGATATCACTTGTGGAGTTACCGGAGATGTGCAACTTGTTATGTAAGATAAGATATCTAAGGTTCGATTAATACTATTCATTGCATCTCCTTTTTTTCGAACTTAGCAGTAAAAATTTTCAGCCTCAAACATTATTCTTATAATATGAGAATAATATTGTAGCAAATATGTGAAATTTACACTTCAACTTTATTAAACTTAAATAAGTTGGATGAATAACCGCAAATTAGAGTATTTAAATGAGTAACCAGCAAAAGAAATATCGTAAAGGTGGTTTTACCTTCAAAAATTTTTTTGTCGCTCATGATCGTTGTGCGATGAAAGTGGGCACTGATGGTGTGTTATTAGGGGCTTGGGCACCTATTGATGGCGTAAATAAAGCACTCGATATTGGTAGTGGGAGTGGCTTGATAGCGCTGATGTTAGCTCAACGAAATGAGAGCTTAACGGTAGATGCGGTTGAGCTAGATGTTGATGCCGCACAACAAGCACAAGACAATTTTGTTGAGTCAAAATGGGCTGCGCGATTGCAGGTAGTGAATCAAAATATTATACAATTTAGTGAACAGGCGAGAAATCAATATGACTTAATTGTTAGCAATCCGCCTTATTTTGAGCCAGCAGTATTATGCCGCGATGAAAAACGTGATCAAGCTCGCTACACTGGCACATTAACGCATGAAATTTTATTAAATTGTGCAAAAAAATGCTTAGCAAAGCAGGGGCTTTTTTGTTTGATATTACCTTATGAAATTGGCGAAAATGTTGAGACGATGGCGCAAAATAGTGGTTGGTTCACCGCTTTTCGAATAAATATTAGCGATAAAGCGAAAACACCGTGTCATCGAATATTGCTCGGGTTTAAGCGTGAACAGGTTGTTACAATGATATCGACGTTAGCGTTAAAAGAAGAAAATGGCCATGATTATACTGAAGATTTTCAACAGTTAATCAGACCATTTTATTTGAAATATTGAAGCCTACATCTGGAACGGAGAGTAGGCTGACAAATTTTGAGTATTAAGGTGTTAGAATGGTTGGGCCTGATAGTTCAAGTAAGTCGGGGTAATCTAAAGTATAGTGTAGACCTCGGCTTTCTTTACGATCTAATGCACAGCGCACCATTAATTCAGCAACTTGAACAAGATTTCTGAGCTCTAATAAATTATTAGAAATGCGGAAGTTTGCATAATAGTCATGAATTTCTTGCTGTAACAGATGAATACGGCGAAGAGCACGTTCAAGTCGTTTGGTACTTCTGACAATCCCCATGTAATCCCACATAAATAGCCTTAATTCGTGCCAGTTATGCTGAATAACAACTTGTTCATCTGAATTATGAACTTGGCTTTCATCCCATTCTGGGAGGATAGGGATCTCATCGATCTGACTGATCGTTTTAATAATATTTTCTGCCGCAGACCAACCATAAACGAGGCATTCTAATAATGAATTAGATGCCATACGATTTGCGCCGTGTAAACCGGTGTAACTTACTTCGCCGATAGCATAAAGGTTAGGGATATCGGTCATGCCAGTTTGGTCAACGATAACGCCGCCACAGGTATAGTGTGCCGCAGGAACAATCGGGATTGGCTCTTTAGTTAGGTCTAACCCAAGGGTCATTAATTTGGCATAAATAGTTGGAAAATGATGTTTAATGAAATCTTCGGGTTTATGACTAATATCGAGATTCATGCAATCGGCACCTAAGCGCTTCATTTCATGATCAATTGCTCTAGCGACAATATCTCGTGGAGCTAATTCATTTCGCTCATCATAATCAGGCATAAAGCGGCTACCATCAGGACGTTTTAAATGAGCGCCTTCACCACGTAGTGCTTCAGTTAGTAAAAAATTACGTGCTTGTGGGTGAAATAAGCACGTTGGATGGAATTGATTAAACTCTAGGTTAGCGACACGACAACCTGCACGCCATGCCATTGCAATACCATCTCCTGATGAAATATCTGGGTTGGTGGTGTATTGATAAACCTTAGCGGCTCCACCTGTTGCAAGAACAATGGTTTTTGCTTGAATAGTTTCAACTTGTTCTTTTTGTCGGTTCCAAACATAAGCACCTATAATACGAGAAGGCGCTGATGAGGTGGTTTCATCTGAAAGAATAAGGTCTACGGCATTATAGCGTTCTTTAATATGAATATTTGGATGTGCGAATGCTAAATCAACCAAGGTGGTTTCGACTTCTTTTCCTGTCGCATCGGCATGATGTAAAATACGTCGATGACTATGACCACCTTCTCGCGTTAAATGGTATTGCGTTTCACCGGTTTGAGTGATTTCTGTATCAAACAACACGCCTTGATCGATTAGCCATTGCACACAGTTTTTTGCGTTCGAAGCAATAAATTCAACTGCGTCTTTTTCGCAAATTCCTGCCCCTGCAATGAGAGTGTCGTTAACATGAGATTCAATACTGTCAGCGTCATCGAAAACAGCGGCAATACCGCCTTGAGCATAATAAGATGCGCCTTCACTGAGGTTACTTTTACTGAGAATAGTGACTTGATGAAATGGTGCGAGCCGTAATGCTGCCGAAAGTCCTGCTACACCACTGCCAATGATTAATATATCAGTGTAATGCTGTGTGGAATCGTTCATATTGTGTTTGCATGCATATAGTATTTATTGAACTTTTTATGTTAGCCTATCGGGCTGCCTAATGCCATTGGCGAATGGATGTTTTGCATTAACGAATCAGCCATTATTTTGTTGGGTTTAGATATAGCATTCATCAGGTGAAGCCCGTATGCTGTATTTATTCTACATGACTGTTTTATGTAAAGTATTAACTGGGATCGTTAGGATCGGTGAAGGGGCAAAACGGATACTTTTGTAAATTTTTGACGATTTTTTTGTATTAAATTGAACTTCGTCTGTTTCTGCTACTCAAAGTTTACGCTTGCTTTAGAAAGGAAGAACATGATCAACTTAATAAATTATCAGACTAAGTTCGGGAGATTGTTCCTAGAATGAGCGAGCAACTGACCGACCAGATATTGGTTGAAAAAGTACAAAAAGGCGATCAACAAGCCTTCAACTTACTGGTGATTAAATATCAGCATAAAGTTGCAAGCTTAGTATCTCGTTATGTACCACAGGCTGATGTGCCTGATGTTGCTCAAGAGTCTTTTATTAAGGCTTATCGAGCCATAGGTTCATTTCGTGGTGACAGTGCTTTTTATACTTGGCTTTATCGTATTGCTGTCAATACGGCAAAAAATTATCTAGTTGCACAAGATAGACGACCGCCCGCAACAGATTTAGAGGCGAGTGATGCAGAAAACTTTGAAAGCGCAGGTGCTTTAAAAGAAATATCGAACCCAGAGAACTTAATGTTGTCTGAAGAGTTAAGAAAGGTAGTTTTCCGGACCATTGAGTCATTGCCTGAAGATTTACGGATGGCAATTACACTTAGAGAGCTTGATGGTCTAAGCTATGAAGAAATCGCAGAAATTATGGATTGCCCTGTTGGCACCGTGCGGTCTCGAATTTTTAGAGCTAGGGAAGCTATTGATAATAAAGTGCAACCATTGATTCAAGAGTATTAATTCAATAGGTTGGCCTATAATTGTGATGCAATTAACTGAAGGTAATTAAGCATGCAAAGAGAGAAACTTTCCGCAATGATGGATGGCGAAGCTCTAGATTTAGAACTTATTAATGCCATTACATGTGATTCAACGTTAAAACAACGTTGGGAGAGCTATCATCTTATTCGTGATACTCTGCGTAATGATACTTCTGATGTCATTCATCTTGATATCGCCAGTAAAGTTGCGGCAGCATTAGAGAGTGAAGCAGTGCGTATTAATCCTCAGGTGGTTGTTGAGTCTCAGCCTGAACCGGCAACATGGGGTAGTTTTCCATTCTGGAATAAAATTCGCCCTTGGGCTAGCCAAATTACCCAAATTGGCGTAGCGGCTTGTGTATCGTTAGCGGTTATTGTTGGTGTACAGCAGTACAACCAAAGTAACTCAGTTGATTCCGTGATTGACGAGCCTGTATTTAATACTATTCCTGTCGGGAGTGGTGCGCCAGTGAGCTTAAATATTTCTGATAGTCAATTATTTGGAAATGAACAGCAAATTCAGCAGGTTGAACAGCAAAATCAGCGTATTAATGCGATGCTTCAACAATATGAACTAGAAAGACGCTCAACGCTTAATCAGCAATCTAATGACAGTAAAAAAGCAACGCCCCCCGCAGGAGCTAAGCTGCAATAATGAATAAATGGTTATCCGTCATCTGCCTGACGGGCAGCCTGATTATCTCTAATCAAGCTTCGGCATCTCAAAAGGATGCCGAAACTCTTTTTAAAGAAATGGGAAGTGCTGCCCAGAACCTATCCTATGAAATGTCTTTTATGACTTTCAGTCCGCAAGTTATCGTACCTGTACGTTATCGCCATGGAATTATTAACGGTGTATCTGTTTCACAAATGATCCAAATGGACTCTTCTCGACGTGAAATTGTGCAAAATGGCGATAAAATCAGCTATTTTGAGCCGGGTTTTGACGCTTTTAGTTTAAATGGCAAAAATATTGTTGATAATTTGCCTTCTGTTTTGTTTGCAGACTATGAAAAAATTCAGCCTTATTATAACTTTATTGATGCAGGGCGTACGCATATCGGTGATAAACCTGCATTAGTGATCCGTATTATCTCTAAAGATAATTCACGGTTTAATTATGTTATTTTAGTTGATGAAGAAACTAAGCTACCTTTGAGAGTTGATTTGCTTGATAGTAATAATCAGACATTAGAACAATTTCGAGTGATATCTACAGTACTTGATAGCAAAACGGTGAGTGATTCATTACTATCTTTGAGTAAGGTGAATCTTCCACCATTACTAATTTATCCTAAAAATACCAGCCCATCATTTAAGTGGCAGGTTGGTATGCTTCCACCTGGATTTGAAGAATCATCACGTTCTTTGCGCAAGCTGGGGGAAAATGATGTCGTTGAAACTGCGATGTTTAGTGATGGCTTATTTACATTCTCAGTCAATGTGACCAAAGCTGATCAAGGTTCACTTCTTGATCAACCACTACAAAATGGTCGCCGTACAATTTACACTACGACTCAGAAGCAAAATGTGATAACGATAATAGGCGAACTACCTTTGTCAGCAGCACAGCTAATTGCAAGCAGTATTCAGTTTCGGGAGTAATATATGGTAAAAGAATGGGCGACAGTTATCCGTTGGCAGAAAGGTAGAGCATTATTGCGCTATGGTTCTTCATCAGGATGTGGAAGCTGTGGTGCACGTGCGACTTGCGGCTCTTATGCACTAAGTAAAATAGGGCCAAATACGGAGCATGAATTAGAGATTGAAATTGAGCAGCCTTTAGTTGCAGGCCAAAAAATTGAGGTTGGTATACCCGAAGGCAGTTTATTGCGTTCAGCGATGTTGGTTTATTTAACACCTCTTTTGGGTTTATTTATTTTTGCAGCTTTTGCTCAGTTTTTCGATTTTGAACAGGTTTGGGTTGCTCTTTTCGGTGTCCTTGGTGGATTTTCTGGATTTTTTGTTGCTCGTAAAATAGCGAGTTATTTACGCTTCGAGACAGCATTCCAACCTGTAGTATTACAAATAGGTTTACCGCCTACTGAGTTTTCAGTCCAAGTTAATTGCTAAATGTACTCGATTTAACTTGATTTGAGTCGCCTGTTATTAACAGGCGATTTTGCTTTAGGTGGTTCTAAATTAATTGAATAACTCATTATACTTATGCAGGTTTACAGTTGTTTTACATTGAATCTTTGTGTTAGACGTATCTTCTATGTAAAATGCTGCTAATTAGCAATCTTGTAATAATCATAGCATTTTAGTTTTGTGGCAAAATTTGCTCAAAACTGATTTTGTAAGGCAATTTAAAAGAAGATATTACCTTGAAAATCAATAACATAAGAAACTTTTCTATCATTGCTCATATCGACCATGGCAAGTCTACTTTATCAGATCGTATTATTCAGATTTGTGGCGGTTTAACTGACCGTGAAATGGCGGCACAAGTTCTAGATTCTATGGATTTAGAACGTGAGCGTGGGATCACCATCAAAGCACAGAGCGTGACGCTTAATTATACAGCAGCAGATGGCGAGACATACTTATTAAACTTTATCGACACCCCAGGACACGTAGACTTCTCTTATGAAGTTTCTCGTTCATTAGCTGCCTGTGAAGGCGCTTTGTTGGTTGTTGATGCAGGTCAGGGGGTTGAAGCTCAAACGCTTGCTAACTGTTACACTGCAATAGAAATGAATTTGGAAGTTGTTCCAATCTTAAATAAAATCGATTTGCCTGCCGCTGACCCTGATCGCGTTGCTGATGAAATTGAAGATATTGTTGGATTAGATGCTCATGATGCTGTTCGTTGCTCAGCTAAAACGGGTATTGGCGTTCAAGATGTTATTGAACGACTAGTTAAAGAGATCCCACCACCAATTGGTGATGCAGATGCACCATTACAAGCACTAATTATTGACTCTTGGTTTGATAACTACTTAGGTGTTGTTTCACTTATCCGTGTTAAAAACGGCACACTGAGGAAAGGCGATAAAATCAAGGTAATGAGTACAGGGCAGGTCTACAACGCCGAGCGTCTGGGTATTTTTACGCCAAAACGAATTGATCGTGAAGTACTCAGTAGCGGAGAAGTAGGCTGGTTGGTCTGCGCAATTAAAGATATTACCGGTGCACCTGTTGGCGATACCTTAACCGGTGCGCGTAACCCGGCAGATAAAGCATTGCCAGGGTTTAAAAAAGTTAAACCACAGGTTTATGCAGGACTATTCCCAGTCAGCTCTGATGACTATGAAGCGTTTCGTGATGCGTTAGGGAAACTTAGTTTAAATGATGCTTCTTTGTTCTATGAACCCGAAACATCAACTGCACTTGGTTTTGGTTTCCGTTGTGGCTTCCTTGGTTTGCTGCACATGGAGATTATTCAAGAGCGTTTAGAGCGTGAATATGATCTTGACTTGATCACTACCGCACCAACAGTGGTATATGAAGTCCGACTGACTAATGGGGATATCGTGCTTGTTGATAGCCCATCTAAATTGCCAGCGCTGAATAATATTGAAGAATTGCGTGAGCCAATTGCAGAATGTCATATGCTAATGCCTAAAGAATATTTAGGTAACGTTATAACGCTGTGTATTGAGAAACGTGGTGTTCAGACCAATATGGTCTATCATGGTAATCAAGTATCATTGACGTATGAAATTCCGATGTCGGAAGTGGTTCTTGATTTCTTTGACCGTTTGAAATCAACTTCTCGTGGTTATGCATCTTTAGATTATGCTTTTAAACGTTTTGAGCCATCTGACATGGTTAGGGTTGATGTTCTTATCAATAATGAACGTGTTGACGCCTTAGCGTTAATCACTCACCGCGCTAACTCGCAGTATCGTGGTCGTGATTTAGTTGAAAAAATGAAAGAGCTTATTCCACGTCAGCAATTTGATATTGCGATCCAAGCGACAATTGGTAACCATATTATTGCTCGTTCTACAGTTAAACAGCTACGTAAAAACGTCCTTGCTAAGTGTTATGGTGGTGATGTTAGCCGTAAGAAAAAACTGTTGCAGAAGCAAAAGGATGGTAAGAAACGCATGAAACAAGTGGGTAATGTTGAATTACCACAAGAAGCGTTCCTTGCTATATTGCACGTCGGTAAAGACAACTAATTGCATGTCGCTAAGACAGCTACACTAACAAGGAGTCTCAATGGCTAACACTTTTGCCTTGATCTTAACACTGGCAACATTAATCACTGGGATTATTTGGTGTTTAGATAAGTTTAAGTTTGCACCAGCACGAAAAGCAAAGCTGAAAAAACTACAAGAAATGACTAGCGGCTCAATGAGTAACGACGAATTAGAAAAAGCGGTTCGTCGTCCTTCATGGCTTGAAACGGGAACTTCTATTTTTCCAGTATTGGCGATTGTGCTTATTGTTCGTTCATTTATTTATGAGCCATTTCAAATACCTTCAGGGTCGATGATGCCAACATTATTGGTTGGTGACTTCATGTTGGTCGAGAAATTTGCTTATGGATTAAAAGATCCAATTACGCAAACAACACTAATTGCAACGGGTAAGCCAAAACGTGGTGATATTGCGGTATTTAAATACCCAAAAGATACCAATGTTGACTTTGTGAAGCGTGTTATTGGCCTGCCTGGCGATAAATTGGTTTATAACCCTGATGCGAAAGAACTAACAATTTACCCTAATTGTGCAGATAACAAGTGCACAGAACAATTACCGATTACTTATGGTCCTTTAGCACCAAGTGAATGGACAATGTTCTTTGATGTGAGCTCTGTTGTTGATAGCCAAAAAGGTAATTTTGAAATTCCGGTTGATCAAGAACTACCACGTAATGCACTTCGTCAGTATCAAAGAAGTGAAACGTTGGGCACTGTTGAACATCAAATCTTAATTATTCGCCAAGCGGTGACTGAGGCTAAATATATTCAGCCAAATATGCCGCGTAATGAATGGATTGTGCCAGAAAAACAGTATTTCATGATGGGTGATAATAGAGACAATAGTTCAGATAGCCGTATGTGGGGCTTTGTTCCTGAGCAGAATTTAGTTGGTCGTGCCGTGTTTATTTGGTTAAGCCTAGATAAACAAGAAAATGAATGGCCAACGGGTATTCGCTTTAGCCGTCTTGGACCACTTTAATTAAGTCATACTAATATGGGTTTTCATTTGAAAACCCATATTATCCGAAGCATTATTATCTTACCCAGTGTACAATATAATTTAATTAATATTATTGGCTCCTCAATTGTTCACTCTTCCTTTTTAAGTCCTTATAACTAATGAAAATTTTTAGTTTTAGCTTTATGGTCTATAAAAAAACAGTGGTATAGGAGTCAGTGCAAACGCAACAGTTTTGTAAAATGATTTATATTACAGGTCTGTTGCGTGTGCTTTTTCTCAAACGAAAAATGGTTGGGCGCACATGAACCCCTCTTTATTAGAAAGATTGCAACGTAAGCTTGGTTATCAATTTCAACAATATGATTTATTGGTCCAAGCTTTGACACATAGAAGTGCAAGTAGCAAACATAATGAACGCTTAGAATTTCTAGGTGATTCAATTTTAAGTTTTGTTGTCGCGAACGATTTGTATCATCGATTCCCTAAAGTGGATGAAGGGGATATGAGCCGTATGCGAGCGACACTTGTACGCGGAAACACATTGGCTGAAATAGCCCGTGAATTTGAACTCGGCGAATGTTTACGTTTAGGCCCGGGTGAACTTAAAAGCGGCGGCTTTCGTCGTGAATCTATTCTTGCTGATACAGTCGAAGCGTTAATAGGCGGAATTTTTCTCGATAGTGATATTCAAACAATAGAGAGAATTATTTTAAGTTGGTATAAAAGCAGACTAGATGAAATCAGTCCGGGTGATAAACAAAAAGACCCGAAAACTAGATTACAAGAATATCTTCAAGGGCGCCATTTACCATTACCTAACTATTTAGTTGTGCTGGTAAAAGGTGAGGCCCATGACCAAGAATTTACGATCCACTGCGAAGTGAGTGGAATTGACCAACCGATAAATGGTATCGGTTCAAGTCGACGTAAAGCAGAGCAAGCCGCTGCAGAACAAGCATTGAAAATTTTGGAGCTTGAATGAGTGAATTACAATCCCACTGTGGCTTTGTTGCTATAGTTGGGCGACCAAATGTGGGTAAGTCTACGCTGTTAAATCAGCTATTAGGGCAAAAAATTTCTATTACCTCTAGAAAGCCGCAAACGACTCGCCACCGTATTATGGGGATCGATACAGAAGATAATTATCAAATTATTTATGTAGATACCCCAGGTTTACATATTGAAGAAAAAAGAGCGATTAACCGCTTAATGAACCGCGCAGCATCAAGCTCGATTGGTGATGTTGAGTTGGTGATTTTTGTAGTCGAAGGAACGAATTGGACTGCTGATGATGAAATGGTTGTCAATAAACTATCGAGCTTACGTTGCCCAGTGATTTTGGCAATTAATAAGATTGATAATGTTACAGATAAAACCATCTTATTACCTCATATTGGCATGATTAGTCAGAAAATGAATTTCTTGGATGTGGTCCCAATTAGTGCAGAAAAAGGCACTGGTGTGGATACAATTGCTAAGATTGTTAAAAAACATATTCCAGAAGCAACCCATCATTTCCCTGAAGATTATATTACTGACCGTTCTCAGCGTTTTATGGCTTCAGAAATTATTCGTGAAAAATTGATGCGTTTCCTTGGGGATGAGCTGCCATATTCTGTTACTGTCGAAATTGAACAGTTTAAAGTGACGGAAAAAGGCTTTCTCCATATCCATGGCTTAATTCTTGTTGAACGTGAAGGTCAAAAGAAAATGGTCATAGGTAACAAGGGCAGCAAATTGAAAACTATCGGTACTGAAGCGCGTATCGATATGGAAAGAATGTTTGAGAACAAAGTGCACCTTGAGCTTTGGGTTAAAGTTAAATCAGGTTGGGCAGATGATGAAAGAGCATTGCGTAGCCTGGGTTATGTTGACGACCTAAAATAGTAGGTGACAAGGTGAGTGGCTGGCAACGTGCATTTGTGCTCCATTCTAGACCCTTTAGTGAAACAAGTTTATTGCTTGATTTTTTCACTGAAGGAGAAGGGAAAATACGATTACTTGCCAAAGGCGCTAGACGTAACCGCTCACCATTAAGAGGCTGCTTGCAGCCTTTTACACCTTTGTTAATCCGTTGGGGAGGCAAAGGTGAAATCAAAACATTGATTAATGCTGATCCTGTATCACTTGCTCTTCCTCTTAGTGGTACAGTCCTCTACAGCGGTTTATATCTAAATGAACTCACGACCCGTGTGCTCGAATTTGGGACACCATACTCCGCTTTATTTTTTGATTATCTGACTTGTTTACAAGTATTGGCAGCAAGTGAAAATACCCCTGAATCGGCTTTACGTCAGTTTGAACTCGCTTTATTGTCATACCTCGGCTATGGGGTTGATTTTCTTCATTGTGCAGGAAGTGGGGAGCCAGTATCAGATACGATGACTTATCGTTATCGTGAAGAAAAAGGCTTCATTGGTAGTTTGGTTATCGACCAATTAAGTTTTACAGGTAAGCAGCTTAAAGCATTAGCCAGTCGTGAGTTTCCAGATGCAGATAGCCTGAAAGCTGCAAAACGTTTTACCCGAGTTGCATTGAAACCGTATTTAGGTGGAAAACCACTAAAAAGTCGTGAGTTATTTCGGCAGTTTACCTATTCGCCGACTGCCCTTAATCGAAAACCTTCCTAGATTTAATCTTAGATTTATACAATTCAATTATGTGCCCGATGATCATTTTTTCGAGCCGTTTCCCAAAATAAAAATTTTTAGACTGAAATACTAACGCCAATTTATAATCTGCTCGCAAGAGTGAGAGATATATTCCCATAACTGAATAAATTGCAGTAGGATATGGCTCATAAAAGAGTTCGTTACTATTTAATGATAGGGAGTTAAGAATGGCTGAGCTTTTGTTAGGTGTAAATATTGACCACATTGCAACAGTAAGAAATGCAAGAGGTACTCAATATCCAGATCCAGTACAAGCTGCATTTGTCGCAGAGCAAGCAGGCGCTGATGGCATTACTGTGCATCTACGAGAAGATCGCCGTCATATTACGGATAGAGACGTTGCTTTACTCAATGAGACTATTCAAACACGAATGAATCTTGAGATGGCCGTGACTGATGAAATGATTGATATAGCTTGTCGTATCAAACCTACTTTTTGTTGTTTAGTGCCTGAAAAACGTGAAGAAGTTACCACTGAAGGTGGGTTGGACGTTGCAGGTCAAAAACAAAAAGTGGCTTATGCTATCAAGCGGTTATCAGAAGCGGGTATTTTGGTTTCCTTATTCATTGATGCGGATCATACGCAAATCGATGCTGCTCAAGAGTGCGGGGCGCCTTTTATTGAAATACATACGGGT
Source organism: Providencia sp. (assembly GCF_052096715.1). Lineage (NCBI taxonomy): Bacteria > Pseudomonadati > Pseudomonadota > Gammaproteobacteria > Enterobacterales > Morganellaceae > Providencia > Providencia sp. Next base: position 89,773 of record NZ_JBQDNB010000011.1, on the reverse strand, counting down.
GCTTATGCGGATGCTAAAACAGAGCAGGAACAAGAATTAGAGTTTCGTCGTATTCGTGATGGTGTGGCTTATGCCGCGGGTAAAGGAATTAAAGTTAATGCGGGTCATGGCTTAACCTATCACAACGTTCAACGCATCGCACAATTACCAGAAATTTATGAACTCAATATTGGCCATGCCATTATTGGACGTGCACTATTTAGTGGTTTAGCTCAAGCAGTAGCAGATATGAAGAACTTACTGACGGAAGCACGTAAATAATGGCAATTGTAGGTCTAGGTACGGATATCGTTGAAATAGCACGCATTGAGTCAGTCATTGAGCGTACGGCAGACAGCCTAGCAAAAAGAATTTTGACTGATAATGAGTTTATGCAATATCAACAACAGACTAAACCAGCACGTTTTCTGGCAAAGCGGTTTGCAGTCAAAGAAGCCGCCGCTAAAGCTCTGGGAACAGGTATTCGTAATGGTCTTGCATTCAACCAATTTGAAGTCTCTAATGATAAACTCGGTAAACCATTGTTAACATTAAATGGCGAGGCATTAAAGTTAGCGACTAGTTTACATGCGACACATTTTCATGTTTCCATTACTGATGAGCGCCATTATGCATCAGCGACAGTGATTATTGAAAGCTTACAATAATTAAGATGTTTGATTATCAATGAAATAAATCAACATTACAGTTATTATTCATTTAACTGTAATGTTGATTAAAATGTGGGATTAGATTAATTTTCAGGTTAAATTTTGTCTGCGTGGTGGATGGCCACAAATTTATCCCAAAGTTGTTCTTGTGTCTCAACACGTTCAGGATCGGTAATGATAGTATTAGTGATAGGACATACGGATTGGCAAGTTGGCTTGTCATAGTGACCAATACATTCAGTGCATAAATCTGAATCTATCTCATAAATGTCATTGCCCATATAGATTGCATCATTAGGGCATTCGGGCTCACACATATCGCAATTGATACATTTTTTAGTAATTAATAGTGCCATTTTTATCAGTAAAATCTGTTTTTATATTGTCTTATGGCCGCTATTCTACACTGAAATAGAAAAGTTGAATACTTAATTATTAGAATGTAAACAAAAATTGATGGTTAGTAATTAATATTATTTTTCATAATTATATTAAATTGGATTTAACTAAATATTAAATAGTATTTGTAATAATATTATTATGATTATGTGAAAAATAAAGGTTAAGGTAATTCTCAACCTTTACTATTAATTTATTGTAAAAAAATATTATGCTTCAACAAAATTAACTTTATAAATATACCATTCTTTATTATTTTCAGCTTGAATAAAGATATGAAGGATACCACCTGATAGGAACATGGTTGTTGATTTTATAGTGTTTTCAACGGCGAACTCATCACTTAATAATAAAGTAATGCTTGCATTATCAGCTATTTGATAAAATTGAAAAACTTTAGTTTCTAAGTTGTAACCGTATAAAAACTGTTTATTTTGAGTCGTGTCATAAAAAGCTTGCAGATTACTCAAATAAGAAAGTAACTTTCCTTTTTGAATCGGTGCTTTATCATCAATTTTTCCATTATCTGCTAGGGAATAAACAGTATATGATTTATCTTTTGAATGACCTAAGAAGAAGTTTTTTTTAGCTGCCGAGAATGCGAGTGTTGTTGGGTAAAAATCTTCAAAGCCTGATTTTTGGACTGTTGATTTATAAACTACCATTTTATTTTCCTTATATTTAAAATGAATTAACATGATTTTAAAATCACGTTTATCATATTTAAATAATTATATTTTAAAAATAATTTTTATTATTAGCCTCTAATATGAACATTAATAATATAAAAATAATTAATATTATAAATATTCACAAATAATAGTAGTTGTGGTAATAATAACGAAAAAATCATAAGGGTGTTCTATGTTTGAGAATCTAGGGGTGTTAAATTTTTGGACTTACCTAGCAGGGTTAGTTCTTATCATTATTGTACCTGGTCCAAATTCTCTATATGTATTAAAAACAAGTACTTCACATGGTACTAAAGTGGGTTATCGCGCAGCGCTAGGTGTATTTACAGGGGATGCTATGTTGATTTTTCTCTCCTTTATTGGAGTCGCATCATTGATTAAAGCGTCTCCGACACTATTTACCATTGTGCGTTATCTTGGGGCTGCCTACCTTTTATACTTAGGCGGCAAAATTTTATATGCCACGTTTTTCCAAAAAAAGGCACTTACAGCCCACGTGGGTATGGTTGCGGTCAAAACTGAGAAAGTTTTTACTCGGGCATTGGTGCTAAGTTTGACCAACCCAAAAGCAATTTTATTTTATATTTCATTTTTTATTCAATTTATTGATTTTAATTATTCTCACGCTTGGGTTCCCTATCTCGTTTTAGCGACCATTTTAGAAATTGTCAGTTTTTTATATTTAAGCCTTCTTATTTTTAGTGGTTACTTAATTGCCCGCTTCTTACGTGAAAAGAAAGTTTTAGCTAAGTTAGGTAATTGTACTGTTGGCGCTTTTTTTATGGGTTTTGCCGCTAAATTGGCTATTTTTAGTAATTGATATTATAACCGATTAATTTATTAGCATAATTTATTTAAATAAGTCATGAAGAGCTATAATATTTCAAGTTGTGGGCACTCTGACATTTCGTGATAATCTAAGGCTAAATAAGTAGAGCATTGAGGTCAGAGTGACACAAATACAAATAGATGAATATTGGATGGAACAAGCGCTTGAGCTAGCTCAAAATGCACAACAAGCTGGAGAAATCCCTGTTGGCGCATTACTCGTTAAGGATAACCAACTTATAGCTTCAGGATGGAATTGCTCTATCCGCAATCATGATGCTACCGCTCATGCAGAAATGATAGCATTACAGCAAGCAGGACAAGTTCTTAGTAATTATCGTCTGCTTGATACCACGCTCTATGTTACTTTGGAACCTTGTATTATGTGTGCAGGGGCGATGATCCATAGCCGTATCGGGCGTGTCGTTTATGGTGCTAAAGATTTTAAAACAGGAGCTTGTGGCTCTTACATCGATATTATGGGACAGGTAGGTTTAAACCATTATGTGGAAGTCACTGGGGGGATTTTGGCAGAAAGATGCTCATCTATGCTAAGTGCTTTTTTTAAAATGCGCAGGGCGCAGAAAAAGCTGCAAAAGAATCAATCAATTTAGTTCCTTTTTGCACTTTTCTTATTTATTTCTATTTCTAGGTTTGTTTTGTTTACTCATTTTCAATTAGAAATTGCCTCAGTTGATGGGGCGGTTGCGCTATGGTTGGTATCAGTGGGCTGATAAGGGATAGTTGATGCAAATTGCGGTTTTAAAGGTAGTTTAATCTCAGGAGTAAAAAGAGGTGTCTTTTGTGTTGAGTTAACTGACTCAACGTAATGAAGACTGACTTTTTCTTCCGTAGGTATCTGTTTTTCATGTTGAACTGATTCAGTTTCCCCTGTTTTGTTGTTTTCAGATAACTCAGGTGAAATAATATAGGTTAATGATTTTTGTGCGATATCTAATGTACGCTGTTTTTTATCTTTATTTTCCAAGTATCCCACTAAGCTTTGATGATAACGCCTGATATTTTCCACGTATCGGTATGCTTCATGGCCTCGTGCATAACCGTAAGGGAGTTGAGAATAATATTTTTTCTGTGTAAGTAGTGGCAGCCTTGCTTTGACGTCCAGCCAGCGGTTAGGGTCTCCGCCTAACATTTCAGTGAGCTTTCTTACATCCTGCATATGGCCATATCCCATATTATAAGCCGATAAAGCAAACCAAATACGGTCGTCTTCCTCAATGGACTCAGGCAGACGCTCCATAATATATTCAAGATAGGCAGCCCCCCCTTTGATACTTTCTTCTGGATCTAATCTATCGGCGATCCCCATTGTCGCTGCGGTGGGCTTAGTTAGCATCATTAACCCTCTAACACCTGTGGGAGAGGTGGCTAGCGGATCCCAATGAGATTCTTGCCATGCAATGGCGGCAAGTAGCTTCCAATCTAGTGATGTTGCGTATCGTTCGAATAGAGGCTGATATTCAGGTAATTTATTATTGATTGCACTGATAAATGTTAGGGTATCAAAATAATCGAATGTTTTGACATGACTAAAATATTTTTCATTTAGACGAGCAAGTAAGTCAGTTTCGTGGCTTGAATTGAAAAAATCGAGTAATGCCGCATCTAGACTATCATCCTGATTACGGCTCATATACCAAGTGATGGCATGATCGTCGAGTAAATCAAAAGCGACAGCGATTTGCGGATGAATGCGTTGTTGCAGTGCAATGGCAATTGAATCTTCCAATACATAATCAATCTCACCCTCTGCTACCATTTCAAGTAATTGATTTGTAGTGTACTTTGAGCTTTCTTCCCATTTTAGGTTTGGGTATTCTTTAGCGAGCCTTTTTAAAGTACTTGCGTGAGCGGTACCTGACATAACCATCAGTTTGCCGTTGATATCATTAAAAGATCTAGGACGAGTTGAACCTTTGCGGTAAACCAGTTGCTGAGTTACATTTAAATAGCTCGGCCCCGTTTTCATTTTCTGTAGTCTATCTTTGTTATATAACAAGCCAGCTACTGCAATATCTGCGGTGCCATTGTCTAAATCATCAAAAATTTGTTCGAAAGTGGGTCTGATGGTGATTTTTAACTTCACTCCTAAGTACGCAGCAAAGCCTTGAGCAAGCTCATAGTCAAAACCACGAAGCTGTTTTTGCTCATCGATATAGATAAGTGGCGAGCTAACGGCACTAATACGCAATTCCCCTTGAGATAGAATTTTATTGACTTGAGAATCTTGCGTATTTGACCATCGAATGTTGAAGCCGATGATCATAGTAGCCAGTAAAGCAATGACCACGATAATTAAATAGTTAACTTTTAAGTTATTCAAATAGTTATTTCTCGTGCATTAACTGGTGTAGTTGCTGGTGTAGTGATTCAAAAAAAATTTAAAAAAGAAAAAATAATTAAGTAATGGTTATAATTCCAGTGGTTAGGTATTTTGCTCAACTATTATGATCGGTGCAACCTATATTATGCTATTTAGCACATAATAATATTTCACTAATCGCTTTTTTTTTAATCACGCAAACGGTTTCGTATTGATGAACATTGCTTTATAATAGTGTCGGTTTCCCTGCTTTCATGATCAGGGCTGGCGTTTAAAAGAGAGAAATAAAGACGATGGAAATTTTGCGTGGTTCACCTGCTCTATCAGCATTTCGTATTACCCGCCTTTTGGCACTGTTTACTGAAAAACAGCTCCCTGTAACGGATATCTATGCTGAATATATGCACTTTGCTGAATTATCAGCGCCGTTGAGTGATAGTGAGCAAGGAAAACTGAGCAGCCTATTAAATTATGGCCCCTCTCTTGCAGAGCATGAACCATTCGGTAAACTTATTTTAGTAACCCCGCGTCCGGGAACTATCTCTCCTTGGTCTTCAAAAGCGACGGATATTGCACATAACTGTGGCTTAGCGCAGGTCAAACGAATTGAGCGAGGTATTGCTTACTATGTTCAAGCTAATACGTTAACTGAAAAGCAATGGCAAGAAGTCACCGCAATATTGCATGATCGTATGATGGAAAGGGTGTTTACCTCTTTTGATCAAGCTTCTGCACTATTTGTACAGCATCAGCCAGCACCATTGAAAGTGATTGATATCATTAAAGGTGGGCGTTTAGCCTTAGATACTGCAAATAAAGAAATGGGCTTGGCACTTGCTGATGATGAAATTGATTATTTACTCAATGCATTTACGGGCTTAAAACGTAATCCAACCGATATTGAGCTTTATATGTTTGCGCAGGCAAACTCAGAACATTGCCGCCATAAAATCTTCAATGCAGATTGGGTGATTGATGGTGAAGAACAGCCGAAATCGCTGTTTAAAATGATTAAAAATACCTTCGAAAAAACACCTGATTACGTCTTGTCTGCATATAAAGACAATGCTGCTGTTATGGAAGGCTCTTCAGTAGGGCGTTTCTTCCCTGAACCGAATGGTCGTACATATCGTTATCATCAAGAAGATGCGCATATCTTGATGAAAGTTGAAACTCACAACCACCCAACGGCTATTTCACCTTGGCCGGGCGCTGCAACGGGCTCTGGTGGTGAAATTCGTGATGAAGGCGCAACAGGGCGTGGTGCTAAACCAAAAGCAGGCTTAGTTGGTTTTTCAGTCTCTAATCTACGGATTCCAGGTTTTGAACAACCATGGGAAGAGGATTTTGGTAAACCAGAACGTATCGTCACTGCACTTGATATCATGCTAGATGGCCCTTTGGGCGGCGCTGCATTTAATAATGAGTTTGGTCGTCCAGCCCTTTTGGGTTATTTCCGTACTTATGAAGAGAAAGTTAATAGTCATAATGGCGAGGAGTTACGGGGTTACCATAAACCGATTATGTTAGCAGGTGGTATTGGTAATATTCGTGCTAATCATGTGCAAAAAGGTGAAATTACCGTTGGTGCGAAATTAATTGTACTTGGCGGCCCCTCAATGAATATTGGCCTTGGCGGCGGCGCTGCATCATCAATGGCATCAGGGCAATCGGATGCTGATTTAGATTTTGCCTCTGTTCAACGTGATAATGCTGAAATGGAACGCCGTTGTCAGGAAGTCATAGACAGATGTTGGCAGCTAGGTGACGACAATCCAATTTTATTTATTCATGACGTAGGGGCTGGTGGCTTATCAAATGCCATGCCTGAACTGGTTAGTGACGGTGGTCGCGGTGGCCGTTTTGAATTGCGTAAAATTCTTAACGATGAACCGGGTATGAGCCCGTTAGAAGTTTGGTGTAATGAATCTCAAGAACGCTATGTAATGGCCGTCTCACCTGAACAATTACCTGTATTTACGGCGATTTGTGAACGCGAACGTGCGCCTTTTGCCGTTATTGGTGAAGCGACAGAAGAACGCCATTTAATATTAAATGATGAACATTTTGATAATCAACCAATTGATATGCCATTGGATGTTTTATTAGGTAAAGCGCCTAAAATGTTAAGGGATGTCACTACATTAAAAGCGGAGCCACAGCCCTTAGATAGAACTGCGATAAGCTTAAATGAAGCAATAAAACGCGTTTTGCATCTTCCTGCTGTTGCTGAAAAAACTTTTTTAATCACTATTGGTGACCGTACTGTAACCGGCATGGTTGCACGTGATCAGATGGTAGGGCCTTGGCAGATTCCAGTATCAGATTGTGCGGTAACGGCTGCGAGTCTTGATAGTTATTATGGCGAGTCGATGTCAATTGGCGAAAGAACCCCAGTTGCGTTGATTGATTTTGCAGCTTCTGCTCGAATGGCGGTTGGTGAAGCATTAACGAATCTTGCTTGTTCATATGTTCAAAATCTAAAACGCGTTAAGCTATCAGCTAACTGGATGTCTGCAGCGGGCCATCCCGGTGAAGACGCCGGTTTATACGCAGCAGTTAAAGCGATTGGCGAAGAACTTTGCCCTGCACTCGGTATTGCCATTCCTGTAGGTAAAGACTCGATGTCGATGAAGACCCGTTGGAAGCAAAATGGTGAAGAGCGTGAGATGACATCGCCACTATCATTAGTGATAACGGCATTTGGTCGCGTTGAAGATGTACGTTTAACCGCAACGCCAGAGTTAAAAACTACGGCTGACAATGCATTATTATTGATAGATCTTGGTCAAGGTCATAACGCATTAGGCGGCTCAGCTTTAGCACAGGTTTATCGTCAGTTAGGTAACAAAGCCCCTGACGTTCGTCATCCTGAGCTACTCGCGGGCTTCTTTAATACGATTCAACAGCTACTATCAGAGCAGAAATTATTAGCCTATCACGATCGTTCTGATGGTGGATTATTTGTGACATTAGCTGAAATGGCCTTTGCTGGGCATTGTGGTATTAATGTTGATATCAGTTCATTTGATGAGGATACGCTCGCAGCGTTGTTTAATGAAGAGCTGGGCGCTGTTATTCAAATTGAAGGTAAAGATCGTCAGTATGTAGAGGACTGTTTTACACAGGCAGGACTTGTAGATTGTGTTCATTACTTGGGTACTGCAATTAATGATGATGCGATAATTATCAATAGTCGCGATACTGTTGTTTATAATGAGTCTCGTAGTTTATTGCGTCAATGGTGGGCTGAAACTACATGGCAGATGCAGCGTTTGCGCGATAACGAAGTTTGTGCTGACGAAGAGCATGCCGCGAAACTGGAAACTAAAGATCCTGGGTTGAATGCTCATCTCACATTTGATATTGCTGATGATATTGCAGCTCCGTATATTTTATCGGGTGTTCGTCCAAAAGTTGCCGTATTACGCGAACAAGGGGTTAACTCCCACGTAGAAATGGCTGCTGCATTTGATCGTGCCGGTTTTGATGCGGTTGACGTGCACATGAGTGATTTACTGGCTGGTAATTTATCTCTCGAGCAATTCCAAACGTTAGTGGCTTGTGGTGGTTTCTCTTATGGGGATGTACTCGGTGCAGGGGAAGGTTGGGCTAAATCTATCTTATTTAATACTAAAGTACGTGATGAATTTGCCACTTTCTTTAATCGGCCAGACACGTTGTCATTAGGCGTTTGTAATGGTTGCCAGATGATGTCTAACTTGCATAGTTTGATCCCCGGTGCTGAATATTGGCCTCGCTTTGTTCGTAACCGGTCAGAACGTTTTGAAGCGCGTTTTAGCCTTGTTGAGATTACAAAAAGCCCATCGTTGTTATTACAAGATATGGCAGGCTCTCGTATGGCAATTGCTGTTTCTCATGGGGAAGGGCAAATTGAAACTCGAGCTCAAGATCATTTACAACAGCTAGAAAATGGCAAGCTGGTGGCGATGCGTTTTGTGAACAATCATGGACAAGTCACAGAGCAATATCCAGCGAATCCAAATGGCTCTGTCAACGGTATTACATCAGTGACCTCGATTGATGGCCGCGCAACAATTATGATGCCACATCCTGAGCGAGTATTCCGTACAGTGAGTAACTCATGGCATCCAGATAATTGGGGTGAAGATAGCCCATGGATGCGTATTTTCCGTAATGCGCGTAAGCAATTAGGTTGATATTGAAAAATTAATAAGAAATAAAAAGCACTCATTATGGGTGCTTTTTTTATTGAGGGTCGATTATATCGATGATTTTGCCTAAAACTTCCTCAAATACACTTTCTTCAAGTGTGGCTGAGTAGTTAGCTTTTCGCGCTAATAAATCTAATGAACGTAATTGGTAGCATAGAACACAGCCTGTAATTTTTCCGGTATCTGTACTTGAGCCATCTAAATAGACTGTAACGCTTTGAGTTCGTGATGTCCTGCCTCCACTCGTAATAGGAGCGCATAGTGTTGTACCAAGTGCATTGTTGAGTTGCGAGTCAGTTATAACTAAATAATAGTGTGGACCTTTAAATTCTTTACCATTAACAGGATCGCCATTGATATGCCAGATTTGGCCTTTATGTGGTTTTTTAGTTTTAGCCATTAGATAATCTCATGGCCAATAGGATCTGAATTATCTAACTGGCTATTTAAGGCTTTAATTTCATTTTCATCAATACCAGAAAGTAGCTCTGATAATGATTTACGTCCTCTTGCAACCCGTTTAGTTGGTTTGATACAAACGGATTCACCAAATGCATCTATATCTAACTTCATTCCGACAACCCAACCCGCCATATTTGCGACATCACTTGGGATTGTTAATACAACCGCTCCACCTTGTTGCCTTAATCTTGTAGTTGACATGTTTTCTCCTTCAAAATCTAATTGTGACTCTGTAATACTATAGCACTAAGTTACACAAAGTCACACTATCCTTTACCTAAAAAAAACCGCCTAATTTTCATTAGACGGCTGTTGGTATTCACAATACTTATTATTAATTATTCAAGGACAAACATACCGTAAGGGTGAATTTGTAAGTACAGATTTTCCCCGACAGACGGCTGTAATTGTGTGGCATTAATTTGTAATAACATTGATTGACCATGCCAATCTACAGTTACCTCATATTGAGGTCCCATATAAGCAACATAGGTAATTGTACAGCGCTGGCTCTCATCACCTTGTAAACTGAGGGTAATAGCCTCAGGGCGAACACCCAAGGTAACTTGATTTTTATCTGTTACAATCTGAACGGGACGCGGCAGGCGATAGTTAAAAATATCAACCGTATCATGGGTCAATGTGGCTGGGAAAATATTTGCATCTCCCATGAAACTTGCCATGAACTTGGATGCAGGCTGGCGGTAAAGTTCTTGCGGTGAGCCAAGTTGCATAATTTTACCCTTATTCATTACCAATACCATATCAGAAACTGCAAAAGCTTCACTTTGGTCATGAGTAACATACAAAGAAGTAATATTAAATTGTTGCTGCAATTCACGAATTTTTTCACGCATACTGCGGCGCAAATTGGCGTCCAAGTTACTTAACGGCTCATCAAATAACAGTACTTTAGGTTTTAGAATAAGGGCGCGAGCTAAGGCAACACGCTGTTGTTGCCCTCCTGAAATTTGATCAACAAATCGCTCAGCAAAACCAGCTAAATCAACGATCTCTAATGCTTCATCGACACGTTTCTTAATTTCTGCTTTTGGTAAACCAAGCATTTTAAGACCATATCCAACGTTTTCCCCTAAAGACATATGTGGGAACAGTGCATAAGATTGGAATACCATACAGATATCACGCTGCTGGATTGATCTGTCGGTAACATCTTCTCCATCGATAAACATACGTCCTTCTGTGGGCTTTTCAAGACCTGCCACGAGGCGTAATACGGTTGTTTTACCACAACCCGATGGTCCTAATAGCGTCACCATACTGCCTTGCGGAATGGAAAGGCTTAAATCATCGATGACCGTGTTGTCGCCAAAACGCTTAGTGATATTTTTTAATTCAACAAAACTGGTTGTTTTTACAGAACTTGATTGCGTCATGTTAATTACTCCGTGATTACTGTGCATTTTTGGCTTTGGAACGTGAAACACGGGCTTCGCCAATCAAATAGTCAAACAAGAAAATAATGGCTAGCATGACCACTATCAAAATAGAACCGTAAGCTATTGCAACACCATATTCGCCATCTTCTACTCGATTAAGAATATAAGCCGTAGCGACACGGGTGTCTGGTGTGACTAAGAAAACAATGGCGCTGACAGTTGTAATAGCTCGAACGAAACTGTAAATCAGCGCGGATAAGATAGCAGGGCGCAATAATGGCAACAGAATGTGGAAAATAGTGCGCATTGAACCTGCTCGTAAGCTGAGTGAGGCTTCATCAAGTGATTTATCGATTTGTCCAAGTCCTGCAATACCGGCTCGAATACCAACAGGCACATTACGCATCGTCATTGAAATAATGATAATGGCAGCAGTACCCGTGAGATAAAACGGTGAGTCATTAAAGGCTAAGATATAAGACACCCCAGCAACTGTGCCAGGTACAGCAAAGCAAAGCATGGTGGTGAATTCAATTGTTTTTTTACCGCGGAACTCTTGGCGTACGACAATATATGCGATCAATAGACCGAGTATGGCGGTTATTGGCGCTGCGATAGCGGCATAAAGTAAAGTATCTAGTAATGAAGGCCATGCACCATCACTCATACCTTGACCAAACAATTTAATGAAGTTATCTAAGGTTAAGGTGTAATCCACACCCCAGTTAACTGTGAAGCTTCCGTAGAAAATGCTGCCATACAGCAACACATTGAATGCGACCCAGATAGCTAAGAAAGTTGTGACAATGGTAACTAATGAGTTTGGTAATGGTTGCACATCACCACGGTAAGATTTGCCGGACACCGTGACATAAGAGCGTTTGCCAATCCACATATACTGTACGCAAAATACCAGTAATGAGAATACTAATAATGAGGCGCCTAAGGTACTTGCGGCTTGATAGTCAAGTTGGGAACCCGTGATGTAGAAGTAAATTTGCGTCGCTAAAACGTCAAAGTTACCGCCTAAAACTAGTGGGTTACTAAAGTCAGCTAATGATTGAACGATAACAATCAAAAAGGCATTTGCCAGTGCGGGTTTTAATAACGGCATAAAGACGTTGAAGAAAGTCTGATAGCGATTTGCACGTAATGTATAAGACGCTTCTTCCAATGATGGGTGAATAGTTTTAATCGCCCCATCTAAAATCATAAACGACATCGGGGTAAACGCTAATACTTGCGCTAACCAAATACCGGTAAAACCATATAGCCAGTTAGTGTTTTCTAACCCCATATAAGCGGCCATAAATTCAGTAATGTAACCTGAACGTCCCATCATTAAGGTAACGCCTAAGCCAACAACAAAAGGTGGCGTTACAATGGGTAAAATTGAGAAAACACGACCAATAATGGCTGATCGTTTCGCAATTCTTGAAGTATAAATAGCTAATATTAAACCGAAGAAGGTACAGCCTGCACCTACTGCCAGTGATAAAAATACTGAATTAATAATAACTTGAATAATGTGTGACTGTGTGAGAATAGCGACAAAAGCAAATGGAGCAAAATTTCCATTACCATCGGTAAACATCGGAACGAAAATCGCAATGCTTGGGAACACGATAAAGAGTGCGATTAACACAACAACGGTTATCAAAGAGCCAATGACAAATTGGTCACCACCAAGCCACTCTAATCGAGTCAGCGCAAGCGTCATCACCATACCAAGGGCAATGAACAGAATAATAGTGGAATACCCGAGTCCTTTACCTTCAAAATAAGAGGTTAAAATAACCACCGCAGCGGTGATAACGGCAACGGCAATATCAAAATAATGGCGTTTTTTATGATGGCGATCCGCCGGTGTTAATGGGCGAATAAATAAAATAGAAGGCAATAAGAACCAAAGCCAACTAATATTCACATTACTCCAGCCGTAAGCGGACAATATTTCATCTTGTGTCGAATCAAGTAAGCCATAGTCGAGGCTCCAAGATGGCAATAAAGCGAAGCCAAGCCAAGCGATTAGCAGCCAAAGGAATGTCGTATCCTTTTTATTTGAGGCTGATAAAGTTAGGGTTTGAGGCATTGTTTTTCCCTCTGTCCGTCATATTTCATGTTGCAATGGTATTGGCTGCTTCCGCGACCTAATCGATCGCTTCCCTTACCGTTTTATTGCCACTCAAACTATTTAGGACGTAATTAAATTATTATTTAAATATATTTATCAATTAACTACTTAGGTAGTGATTAAAGATAATAAGCTACCCGCACCTAAAATTAATTTAGATGTAATTATTGTATTTATTATTTAGTAAGTGCTCAGTGCGGTGTATTAACACCGCACTTTGGTCGTTATTTGCTCATTTTGACTTCAGTAACCCATTTGTTGATAAGATTTTTACGGATTTCAGCATCGCCGTATTTATCCATATCATAATTGATTAAATTCAGGTCATTGAGTTTTAATGAAATAGGTGAAGATTCTGCGGTTGTATTGGTTAAGATTTGGTAGGATTTACCTTCTTTCCAGCTCAACTCTTGTGCTTCTTTAGATAAAACAAAATCAACGAACAATTTGGCGTTATCCATATTACGTGCATTTTTCAAAATACTAATGCCACCAATTTCATAGCCAGTACCTTCACATGGGGCGATAAGTTCCAACGGTGCGCCATTTTCAACTTCTAATGAGTAATCATGTAAGAAGCCGATGCCAATTGCAGATTCGCCACGGGCGGCGTTACGTGCAGGGGCAATACCTGATTTGGTGTATTGTGAAATATTGCTATTCAATTTTTTAAGGTAATCAAACGCTTGCTCATTTCCCCAAAGTTGGTCGAAAGTGGCAAGAGCGGTATAAGCTGTACCTGAACTTTGTGGATCTGCAATTTGAATTTCACCTTTATATTCAGGTTTAATCAAATCTTTCCAGCACGTTGGGATTGGTAAACCTTTTTCTTTTAAACGATCTTTATTAACGCCAAAACCTAAGATTCCAATGTAAACCGCAGAGGAGTAGTTTCCTTTACGTTTAGCCGGATCTTGGAATTGTGGCATGATTTGGCTAAGATTTGGTGATTTATAGGCTGCTAAAAGATCCATTTCGCCCGCTTGCGAATGTGGGTCTAACGTACCGCCATACCAAACGTCTGCTTGTGGATTACGTTTTTCTGCTTCAATTTTAGCCAGTGTGCTGCCTGAACCATTACGTATAAATGTTGTTTTAACATCATATTTTTTAGCGAAAGCTTGAGTTTCAGTTTCACACATTGCATTGGTCGCACTACAGTAAACAACCAGTCGTCCTGCTGCATTTGCCGTGGTAGAAATTGCTGCCAGTGATAAGCCCGCAGCGATAAGTGTAGAGAGAGTTTTCAGTTTCATTGTCAGTCCTTTATTTAGGTTCTAGTATCGGATCAGAATAAATATAAAAAACAATTTAGGTCTTATTGTTAGAGAGTGAAACAGTGCCTGCTAAATGCTCCCGCTTGCTAACATTTGCAATCAAAAGAGGCATTAGCAGTAGCCCCATCAACGCCGCCGCACTGGCAAGTAGGGCAAACATTCCCGACCAACCGTAATTTGCGATGACTTGAGAGAGCGGCCACCCTGCGATTGCAGCGCCTAAATAGGCATACAACCCAAGATAGCCAGTTACCGTTCCGGCTGCTTGTTTGTGACAGTATTCTGTAGCAGCCAGACCGATCAACATTTGTGGTCCAAAAACAAAAAAGCCAATAGCGAAAAAACATACAGCTAATAATGCGTAGTGATGAATTGGCGTTAACCATAAGGCACTAACCGAAACAACGAGGCCTAAGGAGAAAAGCAAAATCATCGGGGCGCGTTGCCCTTTAAATAAAATATCAGAACCCCAACCTGAACATACCGCGCCGAGTAGCCCGCCTAATTCAAATAAAGATAAAGTGGCATTCGCACTCAGTAAGTTTGTACCGTGGGTTTCGGTTAACCATAGATTTCCCCAATCGTTTATCGCCATGCGGATCAGATAAACTAAAATGTAAGAAAAACCTAATAACCAAATCATACGGTTAAATAAAATCGTTTCTTTCAAGATGGACAACATTGGTAAGGGCGGCGATAAACGTTCTTGTCGTAGTTCTAAAACATCGTGACGCCACTGCCCAACGGTCGGTAATTGCTCTTCTTGGGGTGTTCCTTTTAGCTGGCGACATAACCAGAGTCCAATGACAACACCAATAATTCCAGGGACGATTAATGCCATTTGCCAACTATAGTGAGTAGCGAGCAATGCGGTTAATAGTGGAAGTAACATGCCACCGAGGTTGATAGATATATTCCACAATCCCCACCAAAATCCGCGTTCGTTACGAGAGTACCAATGTGTCAAAATTCGAGCGCAAGGTGGCCATCCCCAACCTTGAAAAAAACCATTCAATGTCCAAACAATCAGTAATGCAGGAAAAGAAAGGCAATAAGCAAATACGATATTGAGAACTCCCGTCATGACAAGACCAACACCCATAAACCAGCGATAGCCTGTGATATCATGAAAAATCCCCGATAAGAATTTCGAGAACCCATAAGTTAAATAAAAGGCAGTTGCTATCCAACCAATATCACTTTTGTCTAAAAATAACTCGGCCTGCATGACGGGCATGACGAAATTAAAACTTTTTCGTGTCAAATAAAAAGTGGCATAACCAATAATCATCGATAGCATCAATTTACGACGCCAAAAATGGTATGAATTATCGATATCGGTGGTATTTTTGCCTGTCATGGTGGCATTTCTCCCGTTTGGCAAAATGTAATCAAATTTTTAACAAAATGGATGAGATAAGGTATTAGGAGACTAGGAATTATTCTTAGTTTTTAGCTTTTTAGTTTCAAAGTGTGGGCAAGTTAACAATTATTTTTGTACCGCCTTGAGTTGTCAGTGTCCAGTCGCCGCCTAGCGCTCGAATGCGTTCTTCTATTCCACGTAAACCAAACCCGCTGGTTCGCTTGCTAAATGGAATGCCAACTCCATTATCATTAACAATTAGCTGTATCGAGTCACCATACTGTTCTAGTGAGATTTGGATTTGTGTCGCTTTGGCATGCTTACTAATATTATTTAATAACTCTTGGACTAAACGATAAAGGGTAAACAAAATGGTTTCATTTGCAGGGGTTTCTTGTAAACCATAATGAAAATCACATTGAATATTATTTTCCTCAAATGAAAATTCAGCAATAAGGTGTGTTAGCGCTTTTTCAAGTGACATCTCATTGAGTACGGGAGGGCGGAGTTGACGTAAAAGTTGACGAGTAGATTGATGGATTTGTTGAGCGAGTTCATTAATTTGGCTTGCAGCTTGGTTACTGAGAGTGTCTGTTGCTGTTTTTTTGACAAGCATTGACTGAATCTGAATCGCAGTAATATTTTGTCCAATTTCATCGTGTAACTCACGGGCAATGGCTTTTTTAATATCTTCTTCGGTATGTACTAGCTGGCGCATTAGGTCACGGCGAGCTTTTAATTCTTGCTCTAAACGTTGTCTGTATTGTTGTAAGTTACCCGCTAGCTGTTTTTGACGACTAATCGCTATTCCAAGGCCAATACCAATGAGTGCTTGAGTACTTAAAAACATTTCAAGCTCTTGTAAATCGGCAAAGGCACCATGAAATTGACGTGCAAAAGTAATAATTAAGCTACCAAGTAAGGCAGACAGCACGCCACCTTGCCAACCATAGCGATAAGCCATAAAAACATTGGGAATGAAAACAAGTAAAATAATGAGCCGTTCAATTTCGGGTGCAAAAAAAACTTGGGCGCTGAGGCCAACAACAAAAAAGAGAAAGCACCAAACAATCAAAGAGGTGCGTAGTTGTTTATCTGATGTCCCGTAATCAAGTAACATTTGATAATGCTGTTCATGGAGATATTCATAAATGAGATAAACAAATGGTGATAAAAGTATTCCACCCGTAAATGTCGTTAAGAATAACTGGCTGATAGAAAATTGAGAGAGCCAACTGAATAAAAGGGCGTGGAGTACGCTATTTGCAGCAACTCCCGCTAATAGTAGCAGCAGACGTTGCCAATATAGTGTGTAACGCCACCAAATATGCTGAATGATGAATGCAACACATAAGCTCAGTAAAGGGGATAGCAAGAGTATAGGTTGCGTTAACAATTGTTCTTCTGCTAGCCAATAATTTAGCAAACCCTCACAAAGCAGTAATGTTGGCCAATAGCGGCGCCATAGAATAATCATCAGGGCCAGTCTCAGGCCTTGAGGTAAAAATAAGGTTGCTTGAAAGCTATTTTGACTCAGGTAAAAGCCAATAATCCACAACCCAATCCAAATTAATGAGTAGGTGAAAAGTAGAAAAATCGACTGTAATAGCAAACGAGTGCTTTTAGTCATCAATAGCGACCTTCAGGGGTGATTTACCGTGAAATGAGATTATGTTCTAAGGCATAGTGAACAAGATCAATCGTATTTTCACATTGTAATTTTCCTAGCACATTGGCACGGTGCACATGTATTGTTTTATGGCTGAGATTTAACTGTTCCGCAATTGCTTTGACGCTCAACCCTGCAATTAATAAATTAAAAACTTCTTTTTCCCTTGGCGTGAGTTCTTGCATTCCTTGCTTTTGTTGTGGTGAATGTCGTAGGGCTTTCATTGCATCGGAGCACAGGTAGCACCCCCCTTGATGAACTGAGCGAACGGCTTGAACTAATTCTTCTGGGCCACAGCGTTTGGTTAAATATGCGCTTGCGCCGGCATCTAATGCGCTTTGCACAAAGGCTGGTGTGTCATAGATACTGAGTATGATGGTTCGAAAATCAGGTTTTTTTTGACGTAGGCGTGTTAGCAGTTGTAATCCGTTTTCATCAGGCATTGAAATATCCATAATCGCGACATCAATATCAAGACTAATCAAGTTAGGCCAAGCTTCTTGCGCATTGGCATATTGTCCAACAATGGCGATATCAGATTCTAAGGTTAATAACTGTGCGAAACCGGAACGTACAACAACATGGTCATCAATAAGTGCTATTTTTATCATTTATTATTGTCTGATGAATAAGGTATTTATTAAATCTTATATCAATATAAGAAGAGATAAGCTAGAGAGATAGTTTAGAATTCTGACCTGTATCTGCTAAATATATTTTGCTTTCAATCGGCTAGGGGAATGGGGTATGTATTGGGTTGATGCTAACAATAGAGTTAGACATGACACCCTCATGATGATGAGGGTGAGGGGCTATTTAATTAAAGTGGTAATACTTCAATAATATAATGGTGTGCATTTGTATTGATAATACGATTGATTTTAAGACTGGCTAAGGTAAGTAATTGGCTAAATTCTATCGCAGTACGTTCCCCTGCATCTGCAGATAGATTTGTACAAATTAACCCCAGTTCATGGCCAAAATAAGGTTGGTCATCTTCAGTGATAATATTTTCAATCAATAACAGTTTGGAAGAGGGGGACATGGCTTGGCGAATTGTTTTAAAAATTTGTACTGTTTGTTCATCTGACCAGTTATGACTAATGTACTTTAACAAGTAAATATCGGCTTCAGGACATTCTTCAAAAAATGAGCCGGGTTGAACGCGCCAGCGAGTATTATTACCAAGTAAATGAAGTATATTTTTAGCGAGTACGTGCTCTCTATCAAATAAAATACCGTTAGTTGTTGGATTTGTTTTTAACACTTCAAGTAATAGCCCTCCAAATCCACCAGCAATATCAGCAATGGTTATGTTTTCTGGGAAATCATAGCTTTTTACGATGTAATTATTTTCTATCTTTGAAAGCGAGGACATACCTTCATGAAATCCGTTGGGGTTATCATCATTTTTTTCCCAATAATCGTAGAAAGATTCTTTAAATCGATTTGTAAAAACGGGTTTGCCGGCTGCCATGTCGCTTAATTCATACAATGTCATCCAAAATGTTTTATCAGTCATCATTAAAATAGCTTGGCGAACAGAGTAAGGGTGGTCGCTGAGTAAAAATTCAGCGGAAGGGGTTAATGCAAAACCTTCACCTTTTATCGTTTTAAATATGTTTCGTGTGGCTAATAAACGTAATATTTGTTTAATGATAGGAGCTTGAGTATTTGTTTCTAAAGCTATCTGCTGAGCCGTTTTGGGACCTGTCTTTAAGATATCGGCAAGATTTAAAATCACGGCGGCACGTAAAGCTGCCTGATATGTATACCCCGTCGCTTGTTCTATAACATGTAGCCCTGCATCAATATTGCCAGGATTAGCCTCTATCGCTAATGAATTATTCATCGTTTTACCTATTGGTGGGTTTTAGTGAGGTGTTATATTTAAGTATCTGTATCTATTTTTAATTTTCAAATTAATATTTATTACTGTTAAATATTAAATAATATATTCAATACATTGATTTTTAATTAAAATTTCAATTTATTTTTATTTCACTTTAAATGATAACTATTAAAATTAATTAATTTTATTTACACTTAATGCTTGAGGTAGCATCAGTAATCTGTATGTTGGGGGGGATTATTTTGATAGCTGTATAAAATTAGCGACAAACACGATATTCCTTGTCTCTAAAAGGCGACATTTATCTTATTGATAAGTAAGAGTTTTAAAAATGAGTAATATGAGTGTCTTTAATAAGAGACAGTTAATCAGGATTTGAGGGGGCCTTTATCAAAAGAGATATAGGTTTAAATTAGGATTAAATTAAAAATCGTTATTTATCAGCGAAATAAAATTTATATTGAAAAGTTGGCACGGGTTGTGCATAATAATATTCAGTTGCTCATTCAATTTATTATGTAGGTCCAAGATTAGTTGGGTACATACCACATAAAGCAAGAATGATGCCGAAGTAAGGTGCCTACCGTCCAACACTACAGATATTTGTCTTCGGGCTTTATCAAACACAGGACGACACGTTGAGTGAGGCGCCACCTATCTAACTATAGATAATTATATCTAAATAGGTAGATAGCAAGTTAGATAAGACGTCGCTGGCGGAATAGGGGTAATGCTCTATTCCGCCTTCCTATTTTGTTGTCCGTCATACTTCAAGCTATAGCTGTGTTGGCTTCATTCAGCTATCCGAGTCACATACTTGTGTATGCTCCTCGGCTATCATCATTTGCCGCCTTGCTATAACTTGAATTATTTAGGACAACTATATTATTCAAAATCATTCAAAATCATTCAAAATCATTCAAAATCATTCAAAATCATTCA
>NZ_JBQDNB010000011.1:0-69465 GCF_052096715.1 Providencia sp. | reverse complement strand
ATTCAAAATCATTCAAAATCATTCAAAATCATTCAAAATCATTCAAAATCATTCATGTCCCATATTAAATGTATTTGTTTCTATTATAGTTATCTATTCTACTGAAATTATTGTACTTTTGGTTTGAATATTGGCACGTTCATTGCTGTGGCTATTATTATTCTAATGCTTTGGATAACAGAACGATTAATCAACTTTCCGCGAAGGGCTGAGTTCTGCTACCATTGAAATACGTTTAATAGGTATGAGATGAATGTATTGAGTAAATGGCGGCTTTTCCCGCGATCCTTGCGCCAATTAGTTATGATGGCATTTTGGTTGGTTTTGTTACCCTTGTTGGTATTAGCTTATCAGGCATATCAAAGCTTAGAACAACTAAGTAACCAAGCGGCGAACATTAATAAAACTACACTTCTTGATGCAAGGCGCAGTGAGGTGATGAGTAGTCTTGCGCTGGAAATGGAGCGTAGTTATCGACAATACTGTGTTCTACAAGATGCAGCACTGAAAAATCAATATCAAAAACAGTTCGCTGACTACACGCAAATGTTTGAGCGGCAAAAAACAATCCTACCTCGAACCTCTGATACTTCGACACTTACAAAAAATCTTGAATTACTTGCGCAGGTGAATTGTGAAAATAATGAACCGACAAAACAAGTGACGGTGGCGCTCGAACAATTTTCAACTGCAAACGCATATCTTGTTCAAGAAACTCGTGAAGTGATTTTTAGCCGCGGCGAGCAACTTCAAAAAGCGATTGCTAATAAAGGTCAATTGTTTGGCTGGCAAAGTCTCATTTTATTCCTTTTAAGTGCTTTATTAGTGACGTTATTTACGCGAATGATTATTGGGCCAGTTAAAGCAATTGAACGTATGATTAATCGCCTTGGTACCGGAGGGTCACTGGCTAATAATTTAGAGCGATTCAAAGGCCCTAGAGAGCTGCGCACTATTGCTCAACGTATTATTTGGTTAAGTGAACGTCTGGAATGGCTCGAATCCCAACGCCACGAATTTTTGCGTCATATTTCTCATGAGTTAAAAACACCATTAGCCAGTATGCGTGAAGGAACTGAATTACTTGCGGATGAAGTAGCGGGGCCATTGACTAGCTCGCAAAGAGAAGTGGTTGAAATACTCGATAACAGTAGTAAGCATCTTCAGCAACTTATTGAACAGTTACTTGACTATAATCGTAAGTTAGCGGATGAACCTCCAGAAGCACAACATATCGATTTGAAAAAATTAATCGAAGATATTGTTAACGCACATAATTTACCCGCAAGAGCTAAAAATATTAAAACAGATATTCGTTTAAAAGTTGAACATTGCTTTGCTGAACCCACCTTGCTTGGGCGTGTAATTGATAATATCTACTCCAATGCGGTGCACTATGGCGGCGAATCAGGTAATATTTGGATCTCTAGTCGTAGAACGGACAATAAACTACTTATAGAAGTGGCAAATACGGGCACACCAATACCTGAATCTGAACAAAACATGATTTTTGAACCGTTTTATCAAGGCTCTTTACAACGAAAGGGCGCGGTTAAAGGGAGTGGTTTAGGGCTTAGCATCGCACATGATTGCATTAAGCAAATGGGTGGTGAGCTATCGCTGGTGCCGAATAAACTCGCTGATGTCTGTTTTAGAATTGAATTGCCTTTAACTGTTGAGAATGAATAACAATGTTAAATAGGTCTATAGATTTTCTGGCAATGCTGCGCGATAAAGCATCGTCGAAGAGAAATAACACATTAATAAGTCACGCTATTTCGTTAAATTCAACGCGTACAGCGGTACATTTTTCAGTATTTCTATTTGCTTTTATTTTAACGGGATGTGTTGCTAAAAATGGGCAATCACCACTTGAAACCTTAGCTCAAGTGGTTGTACCTGAAATAAAAGTGACTGACTATCGTTATGCATCATGTGATTCGATTTGGAATAATGAACAGCCAAATGCTTTAGAGAATGCGCTATTTTGGTTACGTATGATGGACTGTGCCGATAGAACGGAAACCCAACAAGCACGTAGTGATGCGAATAAAATTGAGGCTAATAATTGGTCAAATGTCTTTGAGCAAAATATTTTATTAAATTCTGCGGATCCTTCCATTGCTGAACGCCGTAAAATGCTTGATAACATTAATGCCTATAGTTTGAATTTTCCAACGGCGATACGCCCGCTATTGCAATTATGGCGTGAGCAGCAAGTGCAGATTATTAATTTGGCTGAGGCCAATGCTCGCTATAAACGATTACAGCAAGATACTGATGCGAAGATGGATCGTTTAAGAGAAGAAAATGCAAAATTAACTTTTGAGCTGAATACTATTTCTCGTAAGTTAGAAAATTTGACGGATATTGAACGCCAGCTCTCTTCACGCAAACAAAGTAGTAATGAAACTGAGAAAGAAGTTGAGAACTCAGTGGATAATGCGAATTCAGTTGCGCTTGAAGCGGAAAAACCAAAAGAAGTTATTAGTGAGTCGAAAGAAGTCATTAACGAAGTGAAAGAAAAAAATCAATCGGAGAATAAACGCAATGACAAGCCGTAAGTCAGCGAATTTACTATTGGTTGATGATGATCCTAGCCTGCTGAAGTTGCTAGGTATGCGTCTAAGCAGTGAAGGATTTAGAATTGTTACCGCAGAAAGTGGTCCTGAAGCACTAAAGATTTTACAAAAAGAAAAAATTGATTTAGTGATTAGTGATTTACGGATGGATGAAATGGATGGCATGGCGCTATTTGATGAAATTCAAAAAGCCCATCCCAATATGCCTGTTATTATCTTGACTGCACATGGTTCAATTCCTGACGCTGTTGCTGCAACTCAACGAGGTGTATTTAGTTTTTTAACTAAGCCAGTTGATAAAGATGCACTTTATAAAGCAATTGATGAAGCATTAGCATTATCTTCAACGCCAATAGGTGACGAAGAATGGAGCATGGGCATAGTGACTCGTAGCCCATTGATGATCCGCTTATTAGAGCAAGCCCACATGGTGGCGCAATCGGATGTTAGTGTTTTAATTAATGGGCAAAGTGGAACAGGTAAAGAAGTTTTAGCGCAAGCTATTCACAAGGCGAGCCCGCGAGCAAGAAAACCCTTTATTGCAATAAACTGTGGCGCTTTGCCAGAACAATTACTTGAATCCGAATTATTTGGCCACGCTAAAGGGGCTTTTACCGGAGCTGTTAGTAATCGTGAAGGGCTATTTTTTGCGGCGAGTGGTGGAACCCTATTTTTAGATGAAATCGGTGATATGCCGATGGCATTGCAAGTAAAACTTTTACGTGTTTTGCAGGAGCGCAAGGTGCGCCCATTAGGCAGTAATCGCGATTTGGATATTGATGTACGTATTCTTTCGGCAACACATCGTAATTTGCCTAAAGCGATGGAAAAAAATGAATTTCGTGAAGATCTTTATTACCGACTGAATGTTGTTAATTTACGCATTCCGGCGTTGAATGAAAGAGCTGAAGATATCCCATTATTAGCTAATCATTTACTACGTGAGTCAGCGATACGTCACAAGCCTTTTGTTCGCAGTTTCTCCAGTGATGCGATGAAATGCTTGATGACGGCAACTTGGCCAGGAAATGTGCGACAGTTAGTTAACGTCATTGAGCAATGTGTCGCATTGACGACTTCCCCTGTGATTAGCGAAGCATTAGTTAGCCAAGCATTACAAGGTGAAAATACGGCACTACCGACTTTTGTTGAAGCGCGTAATCAATTTGAATTAAATTATTTGCGTAAATTATTACAAATGACTAAAGGCAACGTCACACAAGCGGCTCGAATGGCCGGACGAAACCGGACCGAGTTTTATAAATTACTTGGGCGACACGATTTAGAAGCAAATGATTTTAAAGAATAATATTTTTAGAATTAACGACACCCCTAAAAATACTTCGGGAGAAGAAATACCTTATGAGCCGTAAGCTTAATATTTCACTTGCTCAATTGAATTGGTTAGTTGGTGATATTGAAGGCAACTGCGACCGTATGTTGCAAGTTGTTAAAGAACAAGAAAAAAACACCGATATTGTCATGTTTTCAGAGCTGGCTCTTACCGGCTATCCGCCTGAAGATTTAATTTTTCGTGGTGAATTTGAGCTACGTTGCTTAATGCAATTAGATCGTTTGCAGCGTGCCAGTATGCAAACCGCAATTATTGTCGGTCATCCGTGGTATGAAGATGACCAAATTTATAATGCATTGTCATTTTTCTATCAAGACAAGCTAGTTGCACGTTATTTTAAGCAAGAGCTACCAAATTATGGTGTTTTTGATGAGCCGCGCTATTTTACCGCTGCCGAAGATACTTGTGTGATTGATTTCAAGGGCTATCGTCTAGGTTTGTTGATTTGTGAAGATATTTGGTATGACGAGCCAGTTGATGCAGTAAAAGGTGCAGGCGCTGAATTATTACTCACCATTAATGCATCCCCTTTTGATCTTAATAAAGAACATATTCGCAGTGACTTACTTGTTGATCATTGCCGACGTACGGGTTTGCCTATTGTTTATCTTAATCAAGTGGGTGGACAAGATGAGTTGGTTTTTGATGGCGGCTCAAAAGTGTTGGCAAATAAAGGTAAGCAAGTCTATCAGTTAGCTGAATTTGAAGAACAAATTGCAACTGTTCAATTTGAAGAGCTAAAATTGGTCACGCAAGACAATAGTGCTCCTGAAATGTCTTCTATTGCGCAAGTCTATCAAGCTTTAGTTATGTCCACGCGTGACTATATTAATAAAAATGGTTTTAACGGCGCAATTTTAGGATTATCAGGTGGTATAGATTCAGGCTTAACCGTTGCGATTGCAGTTGATGCGATTGGTAAAGAGCATGTACAAGCCGTGATGATGCCATTTCGTTATACGGCAGAAATGAGTATTCATGATGCAAAAGAGCAAGCAGAGTTATTAGGTGTTGAGTTTGATATCGTTTCTATTGAACCTATGTTTGATGCCTTTATGGCACAACTCGAACCTTTGTTTGAAGGAACCCAAGTCGATACTACCGAAGAAAATTTACAAGCTCGCTGTCGTGCCGTCATTTTAATGGCAATGTCTAATAAGCGCCGCCGTATTGTATTGACGACTAGCAACAAAAGTGAATCAGCAGTCGGATATTCAACATTATATGGTGATATGGCTGGTGGTTTTGATGTGCTAAAAGATGTGCCAAAAACACTTGTCTTTGAACTAGCTAATTATCGTAATACACTATCGCCAGCTATTCCACAGCGTGTGATCGATAGGCCACCATCAGCAGAGCTAGCGCCGGGACAACTCGACCAAGATAGCTTGCCACCATACGATATTCTAGATGCGTTATTAGAAGGTTATGTTGAAAAAGATTTATCTGTGGATCAGCTGATTAAATTAGGTTTTGATGAAGCCACCGTGCGTCGTGTTGTGCGTCTTGTTGATATTAATGAATACAAACGTCGTCAGGCGCCTGTAGGACCACGGATCACCATGCGTAACTTTGGTAAAGATCGTCGTTATCCGATCACCTCAGGTTTTGGCCGTAAAAACTGGTCATAGCAGGAATATTTATGAAAAAAATTGATGCAATTATAAAGCCATTTAAACTTGATGATGTTCGTGAAGCATTGGCAGAGGTTGGAATTACGGGTATGACCGTGACTGAAGTGAAAGGTTTCGGTCGTCAAAAAGGCCACACTGAGTTATATCGTGGTGCAGAGTACATGGTTGATTTTTTACCGAAAGTTAAAATCGAAATTGTGGTGCCTGATGATATCGTCGAAAACTGTGTTGAGACGATAATGCAAACAGCACAAACCGGTAAAATTGGTGATGGTAAGATTTTTGTCTACGATGTAACGCGTGTTATTCGTATTCGTACCGGTGAGCAAGACGAAGAAGCGATTTAATTATTAAAGAAAAAGTGGTAACGGTATAAATACACAGGAATGGGATTTTGTACCGTTAATTTAATTTCGAATTACAGAGTTACCTGTAACTCGAAATATTAACGATAAATGTATTTAGTATGCGAACCCGTTACCACGAAATAAAGTATCGATTTTTACTGTTGATAGCTTAATATCAGTGAAGTGGTAATACTTTATGAGGCCCAAAACACTCATAATGAATATTATCGGCCGCTACTCCCATCTCTATAAGCTGTTTTCCAATATACTGCATAAAGCCAACAGGCCCACAGAAATAAAATTGCATATTGGGCTGCATTACCCACTCTTTAACCTGCATTAAATCCATCAGTCCACTATATTGATAATCGAAGCCCGCTTTATCATTTTCACGAGGTTGATTAAACCAAATAGCACTATGACCATTTTGTTGAGCGGTCATTAGCTTACTGACTTCATGGCTAAATGCATGAACAGCACCATTTTCAGCGGCATGAAGCCAATTAACGGTCGCTTGATGTGCTTGTTCAGTTAAATAATTAAGCATGCTTAGCATAGGGGTGAGACCTACACCTGCGGAGATTAATGTCACAGGTGTTTGTGCATCGATATCGATAAAGAAATCACCACAAGGAGGCGCTAAGTGAACAGTATCTCCTTGATTAAGTTGCTGATGTAGTAAACTCGATACTGCACCTTGATCTTCTCGTTTTACGGCAATTCGATAGCTTTTTCCGTTAGGTGCTGTTGTGAGTGAATATTGACGTATTTCTTGATTATCTAAACTCTCATGATTGATATAAATGGTGAGATACTGACCAGGGCGATAATCCGCAACAGGCTTGCCATCGACAGGCACAAACTCAAAGCTAGTGATAACATCACTTTGTAACTGTTTTGAATGAAGGCGAAATTCACGCAATCCTTCCCATCCACCTGTTTTTTCTTCATTTTGTTGGTAGATATCTTTTTCTCGATTAATAAAAATATTCGCAAGTACACCGTAAGCTTCACCCCATGCATCTAAAGCATCTTGTCCGGGGTTCAATAACTCATCAATTGCTGCGAGTAAGTTTTCTCCCACAATTGGATAATGTTCAGGTTTGATATTTAGGCTAACGTGTTTTTGGGCAATTTTTTCTACCGCAGACATCAGTGCTTCTGGTGTTTCAATATTGACAGCATAGGCGCAGATTGCATTAAACAATGCTTCTCGTTGGTCACCATTTTTTTGGTTGGTCATATTAAAGATATCTTTTAGTTCAGGGTGCTGCTTAAACATTCTGTCATAAAAGTGAGCGGTAAGTTTTGGTCCTGTGGCGACAATGGCAGGAATAGTTGATTTAACAATGGCGATAGTTTGGCTATTAAGCATACAGGTGCTCCTGAATTTTTTTCATTATATGATGAAATTATAAACATGCATTTTAAATACAACTTATAATATTTAGTGAAATATGTAAATAGCTTGCTATCGAAAATCTTTGGGGAATAGCCACATATTGAGAGGTGGTTAACAAAAGCAGAGAATAATGCGTTCAAAATTTAAATATAAGCTATTTTATAGGGAAGTGCTTTAAGGTAACTTTGGGTTAAAAAATTAATGCAAACGTTTGCGTGATTTTTTCTTTAGGGCTATCTCAACAGCGAAAAAGAGTTTACACTAAGCGCTATTGCTATGAATTTATTGTCAACATATTGAATTGCTGAGGCAGGAGAAGCGAATGTTAAAGCGTGAAATGAATATTGCAGACTATGATCCACAATTATGGAAAGCGATGGAACAAGAAGTTGTCCGTCAAGAAGAGCACATTGAATTAATTGCTTCTGAAAACTATACCAGTCCACGAGTTATGCAGGCTCAAGGTTCTCAGCTAACCAATAAATATGCAGAAGGCTATCCGGGCAAGCGTTATTATGGCGGTTGTGAATACGTTGATGTCGTAGAGCAATTAGCGATTGACCGTGCAAAAGAATTATTTGGTGCAGATTACGCAAACGTACAACCACATTCTGGCTCACAAGCCAATGCGGCGGTTTACATGGCGCTATTACAACCGGGTGACACCGTTTTAGGTATGAACTTAGCGCAGGGTGGTCACTTAACTCATGGTTCGCCAGTTAACTTCTCCGGTAAATTGTATAATATCGTGCCTTACGGTATTGATGAAAGCGGCAAAATCGATTACGACGATATCAAAGAGCAAGCTGAAAAACATAAACCAAAAATGATTATTGGTGGTTTTTCTGCATACTCAGGTCTGGTTGACTGGGCTAAAATGCGTGAAATCGCAGATAGCATCGGTGCATATTTGTTTGTTGATATGGCGCACGTTGCAGGCTTAATTGCCGCAGGTGTATATCCAAACCCAGTTCCACATGCACATGTGGTGACAACGACGACACATAAAACTTTAGCAGGCCCACGTGGTGGCTTAATCCTGGCTAAAGGTGGCGATGAAGAGTTATACAAAAGAATTAATTCAGCAGTATTCCCAGGTTCACAGGGCGGCCCTTTAATGCATGTGATTGCAGGTAAAGCGGTTGCACTGAAAGAAGCGATGGAGCCAGAGTTTAAAGTTTATCAGCAAAATGTTGCTAAAAATGCAAAAGCTATGGTTGCTGTTTTCCAAAAACGCGGTTATAAAATTGTCTCTAATGGTACTGAGAACCACTTATTCTTAGTTGATTTAGTTGATAAAGATATTACCGGTAAAGATGCAGATGCTGCACTTGGTCGCGCGAATATTACAGTTAACAAAAACAGCGTACCAAACGATCCTAAGAGCCCATTTGTGACCTCTGGGGTACGTATTGGTTCTCCTGCAATTACTCGCCGTGGCTTTAATGAAGCAGAAGCCGCTGAGCTAGCCGGCTGGATGTGTGATATTCTAGATAACCTCAATGATGAAGCGACCATTGAGCGTGTTAAACAGAAAGTATTAACCATCTGCA
The DNA here is from genome assembly GCF_052096715.1 of Providencia sp. NCBI lineage: Bacteria > Pseudomonadati > Pseudomonadota > Gammaproteobacteria > Enterobacterales > Morganellaceae > Providencia > Providencia sp. The sequence continues at coordinate 60,593 of NZ_JBQDNB010000011.1, read as the reverse complement.
AAAAACACCCAGTCTACGCATAATAGACATTAATCGTTACCGAAACCCGCTTCTACATTTTGTACGAGCGGGTTTTTTGTATTTAAAATAAGGGAGGAATGATGGTAATTCCATCAACACGCTGGCTAGCTATTGATTATTTTACCTACTTTTTTGCTTATAGTATTTTTCTGCCTTTTTGGTCTATTTGGCTAAAAGGAGAGGGTATTGATGCAGAGATGATTGGTGTTTTACTTGGAATAGGGTTAGGGGCTCGTTTTCTGGGGGCGATGTTTATTACCCCGTTAGTGAAAGAACCTTCAAAACTAATTATTGCACTAAGAATATTGGCGGTACTCTCTTTTATTTTTTCTGTTGGTTTTGCTCTGGGTTCTCATTGGGCATGGCTTCTGTTTGTTATGATAGGTTTTAACTTATTTTTTGCACCTATGGTGCCGCTTGGTGATTCATTGGCCGGCGCATGGCAAAAGCAATTTACTTTTGATTACGGCAAAATACGCGTTTGGGGATCGATAGCTTTTATTATTGGTTCTTCATTAATGGGGTATTTAGCTGGAGTTTGGGGGCATAAATCCATCATGGTGGCGTTAGTCATCAGTTGTGCCGCCTTACTGGTCAGCACCTTGTTAAGACCCGCAATTATGCCTTCTGGTGCCGCAAAGGTAGAAGGGCAAGCTAAAGTCTCTGTTAAGCAATTAATTGCTGATAAAAATGTAGTTAGGTTTTTAATCTGCGTATCCCTACTGCAAGGGGCTCACGCGGCGTATTATGGTTTTGCTTCGCTATTTTGGAAAGAAGCGGGTTACTCAGATTTAGTGATTGGTAACTTATGGTCTCTGGGTGTTGTTGCGGAAGTGATTGTTTTTACATTAAGTCATCGTCTATTTCGGCGCTGGAGCGCCCGTAATTTGCTACTACTTTCTGCATTTTGTGGGATTGTACGTTGGGGATTGATGGGGGCATTTACGGCTTTACCTGTTCTGATTATTGTCCAAATTCTACACAGTGGTACTTTTACCGTCTGCCATTTAGCTGCAATGCGTTTTATCAGTGCACGCAAAGAAAGCGAAATCATTCCATTACAGGCCGTTTATTCTGCATTAGCCATGGGCGGTGGATTAGCCATATTGACTATTGTTGTTGGATTCATTTATGAACGAGTGCCAACTCATCATGGTGTTGTATTTTATTTAATGGCGTTATTGGCAGTGCCAGCTTTATTTATCCGACCAAAAGTGACTGCACAGGTTTAAATCATGTTGTTAACAACAAATGGGCAGCTTAACCGGCGACCTGTTTGTTGTTAATCATAGTTTTATAGGTAATAAAGTCACCTCTATCATCAATATAGATAATAACGATATTTGTATTGGATAGGTTTTTATAATTAATTTTGTGAATGGAAAATGGCGCCACCATCAAGCTTTTTGCTATGGGGGTCGATTGATTATTTTCCATATACAGTTCAGAAATATTTAAAAAGTATGGGCTAGGGTTATTTATATTTAGAGATTGATTCTCTGAATAGAATTTAACCTTATTTATTATGTTTTCAGGTTTTTCAGTTAACTCTATTGGGCGATAGAATAATTTAATGCGTGTTTGTAGTGCGAGTTGTAATACGTTTAGATTGGTTTTATTTTTGGGTTTTGGTGAAATATCGAGTACGTTTAAATAAAAAACAGATTCACGATCTTTCGGTAGTCCATCGCCAATATATTGAATCCGTATTTGTGAGCCTTCATTGGCTGAAATTTTAGTCATAGGTGGAGTGACAATAAACGGGGCATTCGTTGTTTCTGGTGTTGAGTCAATATTTCCTTCATCAACCCAGCTTTGTGCCAATGCAGATTGCTCACTATGGTTAACCGCTTGAATGCTTATTGTTTTTCTATCGCTTGGAAAGATCAATCGAGTGCCCTGAAGCACAATGCTAGCATCAACATGTAGGCTGAAAAATTGTAGCGCCAGTATTGCGATGACTTTATTGATAGCAAGCATATCCCCTCACTTTTAATTATATGACATAACGACAGTTGCAGTGCTGGATACACGTCCTTGAGTGACACTATTTGCATTGTATGGATAATAATAAGCCCCCATATTAATGGCAAATGAAGGGGATATTGGACTACCTTTTGTCACATTAAAAATATTAGTTGCACTATTTTGTGCCGTGACACTGTCTGATAGTACAAGAGGCGTGTTGATGTTATCTGCTTTAACGAGTCTAAAACCCACCCCAGCAGCGCCTTGACTGGCAGAGTTATTTAGTACCGTTTTATCTGTAGATAGCAAATTAGCGCTAGATAAAAACATCGAAACATCGCGAGAAGCATTGCCTCCGCTAAGGAAATCTTGGCAAGTAAAATTGAGCGTAAAAGGGGTGTAACCTGCTCGAGTTGCATTTTTTGCAGTAGCAATACTAACCGGAGGAAGCGTCACTACAAGTCCTTGATTGGCAAAGTTACAAGTTGTTAAAATTGGATTGTAGGTTATTGATATAGGTTGTAAAAAAATATCATCTGGATCAGACGGCCATTGTAGTGTTAATAAAAAAGTAATTAGTTTGCTGACAATATTGAGTAACCATTGAACGATAGTTAATGACGATGCATCTGATGCAAGTACAACAGGTGTGATAGTGATAAAACTACCGGTCACTTCTTTATAATTAGTGCTTGGCTTGCTATCTACTAAGGTAAATTTGATTGTGAAATTAGAATCAAGATCAGATGCGGGGTGGCTACCTGTGGCGATATCTGTCACTTGGTTTTTTTCTAAGGCAGTCACCGTAATCGAAACAAATTGTTTTCCGCCATTAAAGCCGATAGTTGCTATTCTGCCTTGAAATGGGGATGCAATACCAACAGCGTTTGGAAATAATCCTCTCGCCGTACAGGTAAATGTACCTGGGTAAATGGTTCTGCTATTTTTTGTTACTGTGGTTGATGTGCTAGTGAGTTCTGTGGATAAATCGAATGAGAGTGCTGGAGCTGTCACCGTAGAAACTGGCCTACAGCTTGCTGATGCATATTGGCTCGTCGCTAACAGAGCAGATATTAGAAGCGCAAGTGTTATCTTTTTCATTGCTTTTTCCTTTATCGACAGAAGTTACGGTTTTTAGTCATCGTATTAATTGGGTTATTGATGACGCACTCATTTTTACCATTAGGGCCAAGTTTGATATGTAAGCTTGAAGGTAACTGCTCGCCTTTTAGATAAAGCACACCTGATTGCCCAACATAGCCAATATTTTGTTTTTGGTTATCAGTGACTTCTGTACCAAAGGGCAAACTGTCCCCATTAGCAAGAGATGCTCTTAATAAATAAGTTTGGCGGGTATCGGTTTCTAGTTTGATATAGTTAACGGCACCTTGATAGGGACTGACATTTCCCATATTTCCTATAACGTCAGCACCTGAGGTGGTATCTGTATCGGAAAGCGTATAAGTATTGGTTCGATAAGGTGTTGAATTTGCAAGCAGAACGACGCCTTGCTGGTTAGTCAGTGCAGTTTTATCGGAATTGACCATCATATGGTTCGCCATTGGAGCATCAATAATGGTGTAGGTTTGCCCTGTTTCCCCTGAAAAAACAATATGTTCAGGGATGGCGATAACAGTTCCTCTCGCCCCTAACCCTGCTTGTCGGTAGTTATTAGCTTCAGTATAAGATCCTGACACTGTACTGTATGGGTGCTTATAACTGATATTAGTCCCAATTAAATTATTTCCGCCTGTTTGGTTTGTTGCCGTAACGGTATAATTTATTTGGTCATTTCTACCGGTAATTCCACTCAGACTCATTGCAGTTTGCTGATAGTGTGCATCAGTAAAATAAGTCCCCATACTGATGTTGGCACGCTTCTCAAATAGATCTATAGGGACGTTGATATTCACGTAATAGCGAGTTTCTTCATTGTTATCATTATTACGAATGCGAGAAGCTGACAAACTGTATGAAATATCATTAAAATTATTGGAATAACCTATTTGATACTCTCGGCTATTACCGTCTGTATTCCAGTAATCACGATGAGTGCCTGAAACAAAAATAGAACCTAATTCATCACTTAATCGTTGGTTTAGATTGATAGTAAAGGTGTTTTTAGCGCGTGAACCCCGCAATGCATCAAGGTTTGTTAATGACAAATCAGTACTGTTGTTATTATTAGGTTGATTAGAAAGCGCTTCTTGATAATTTTTCCAAGCTTGGTAATTATCATGGGAATATATTGAATCAATAAAACTATAGTAACCGCTAGTCGAATAGCGGTAAGTCGCAATCGATAAATTTGTTGAAGTGGCATTAATGTATTTGCTATAGGCTAAGCGGTAGCTTTGTCCATTTTTGTCACCTGAATCAAGTTGGGTATTAGCATGGGTTACATCAGCTGAAATTGCACCAAAACTGAAATTCCATCCACTTCCAATCACCGCTGAATGATAATTTTCACTCATGAGTGCACCAGTGTACAGAGTGACTAAATTATTTAAACCGTAATGAATTTCACCTTGGACAAATTTCGGTTGATAGTGCGTATTATCAATTTTAGTTTGCCCCGCTAATACATTGTAATTATAAATACCTTCTTTAAGCATGTCAGGGACTGTGGAATAAGGAATGGTAAATGATTCAGTGCGCCCATCAGCTTCTTGAATACTGACCGATAAATCGCCGCTACCTGCACTTGGTTGAATATCATCGAATAAAAACTCACCCGGCGGTACATTTTCTTGAAAAACTAAATTTCCATTTTGATAGACACTGACTAGCGCGTTTGTTTGAGCAACTCCTCTAATCACTGGTACAAAATTTTGGCTTGAATTTGGTAACATTCCCATTTCGGTTGCCAGAGCGATACCTCGGATACGAATGCTATTAAAAAGGGCCGCTGGTGTATAGAAGTCACCGATTTTTAACCCAGAATTAATTGTGCTAATCGGTCTGTAGGCATAACGCGTATTATTTTTCCATTTTTTTTCGCCATGGCTACTATCGCTATAATTAGATTCATCTCTAAATTGCCAAGCACCTAAATTAACACCTGAATTTAGAGTGGCATAAAAGTTATCATTATTAATTTTTTGGTTTTTCTTTTCTTTATAACTATAGTAATTAGCATTATAAGCAAAAATAATAGCGGGAAGTCCATAATTCCAAAGGCTAGGGTCCACATAGCTTGCGTCAGATTGTTTCACTGCAATTTGAGGAACTGAAATATTGAGCTGTAGATCATTCACGTTAAGTTTGTAATGAACATTTGAAACTAAATCATCAATAGGAACCCACTGTGTTTCCTTTGATTGCTCCAAAACCGTAGCTGCTAAATTTAAACCTAGCTTTTGAATATCATTAGCAATAAGACTAATTTTTTTTCCATTATCCTTTACGTCAACAAGAAATTGACCTTTCCATGATTGATTAACATAAACATCGACAAGTTGTTTACCTGATGGAATATTGCTATCCATGGTGAATCGTGAAATATCTCCTTGTGCAGATTTTCCAACCAATAAGGAAGTTTCAAATTCATCCGCTATAGAATTTTTTATATTACTCTGTAACCCTATTAGGATTAGAATATAGAGATAGTTTTCTTTTTTCACGATGATTTCTTCTTTTAAAGTTTGATATCTTTGTATTTGAAAACACCATAATCATCAACGTAACTAATAGTAATATTATTATTTTTTAATTTATTTTTTAATGGAATTTCTTGGCTTGATAATGGCGCAATCATTGCTGAATCAACGAGCGAAATATCTTTATTTTCATTTGTTGTTATTGACGCTAAAGTAAAGTGATATTGAGAGTTATTTTTTACTAAGACAGTATTATTAATTAATTGAAAAATTACTTTTTCAATAGACTCACTAGGTAATTCAGTTAATCCTTTTGGACGATAAAATAGTTTAATTCTTGAACGTGTTGCTAACTGTATGGCATTTTTTCCTTTTGCTGCATCAGCAGTTTTCGGTATATCTAGTACATTAAGATAAAATACACTTTCAACATTATCAGGGAGTTGGTTTTCCATCTTTTTAATCTTTAATTGTTGCCCTTGTGATCCTTCAATTTTTACGATGGGCGGATAAAGATAAAAGGGAGAATCAGATGTTTCAGGGGTAGAATCTATGTCTCCGTTGTCTATCCACGATTGAACCAAGGAAGATGTCTTACTGTTATTTGCTAACTGTATAGTCACGCTATCAATATCTTCAGGATAAATTATTCGAGTGCCTGTAATGACTACATTAGCGAGCACATATTGGGAAAATAAAATCCCTATTAGGAATAACAAAAAGTTTTTCATAATTAATATCCACAAAAAAGTCAGACTCATATGAGCCTGACTTTTAAAGTTAGAGATAAGATACAGTATAAATAACATTCGACTGTAAAAGACCTACTTTTGCAGCAGCGGTATTCGTTTTGTAATAACTCGCAATCAAGTTTAAAGTTTCACTATTAGGTGCGGCTAGATTACCAACAAGGCCAGTATCAAATACTGTATTTAGTGGAATAGCGACAGTTGGGGTTGCCGTTTTGGATAAACTAAAGCCTACGTTCTTAGCTACAGTTGTATCATTTTCATTCACTGAGGTATTTACTAAATATAATCCGGACGATGAGATATTGCTGGAGGAATAAAAATGAACTTTCAGATTGCTTGCTGGAAGTCCTGCTGGAGCGCAATCAGAAAATGTTAATGAAAATTGTTTTTGATTTTTCGTAATTACTGAATTGGCCGTAGTTCCCGCATCTGTAATAGTTATTGGATCTAATACAACGGTAAAGTCAGCGCTATTACCACCATTGATGGTACAGGTTGTGTCACTAATTGCTCCAGAAAGTGAAATGACGCCACCAGCACTATTTGTTATTGCAAGTGCTGAACCTGATATAACAGTTAAAGAAAGTAATGAAAGACGCAATATATATCTAGACATAGTTAACCCCATTAATGTTAGGGAGTAGAATATAAGTTCATATGTTTTTAAGTCAATAGACTGAGTGAATAGTCAGTCTTATTTGATGTTAGATATAGTTTTAAATTATTTCAAATATAAATTTAAAAAATAATTAATGAGATTTGAGTCTTTTTTATCTTTATGAAAATTATTATTTTTATTTTTTAAAAATAATTTTTATATTTTTGATTTACTCGTTTTGTTTGTTATTTATTTTAATTGATAACGATATGAAACTTTATTTGTTTATTTATGTGAGTGTAATTATTATTTTTATCAGTGTCGTTATTGTTTTTTTTGAAATTAGTTTGGTTAATTTTTTTTAATTTTAAATTAAATTTAATTATTAACTGAATTTTAATAAATAAAATTATTGATTAATTGTTGGGTGATATTTAACCATGTGAAGATCAGCTAAAATTAGATTGGTTGAGTTGTTTATACTGAATTGCAATATCAATTAAATGATTTTTCGTGAATAGGTTATAAAAAAGGTTATTAAGGGAGAATTAAAGAGATGCTGATATCTTTTCAGCACCTCTTTTGATTTGATTAGCGTTTTAGCGCTTCAGATAATTCGTCTTTCATGACATTCAAAATGTCACGAACAATACGTGGGTTACCTGCAATGATATTACCAGAAGCCAAATAATTATGGTTACCAACGAAGTCTGTCATAATACCGCCAGCTTCACGCAAAATAAGTTCTCCGCCTAAGAAATCCCAAGGCTTCAACCCAATTTCATAGTAAGCATCGACACGGCCAGCTGCAACATAGCATAAATCAAGTGCTGCAGAACCTGTACGACGGAAATCTGCACATTTTTCGAACATCTTATTCATGATATTCATAAATGGCGCGGTATGTTGTTTATGTTTGAATGGGAAACCAGTGGCAATGATTGTACCGTCAAGATCGCGAGTTGCTTCAACACGTAAGCGGTAGCCGTTAAGTTGAGCACCCTGGCCACGTACTGCGCTGAATAATTCGTTACGCATAGGGTCATAAACAACAGCAACCTCTGTACGGCCTTTGACGCGTACGGCGATAGAAACTGCAAAGTGAGGTAGACGTTTTGTGAAGTTAGTAGTGCCATCCAGTGGATCTATTACCCATTGAGTATCATCATCTTTACCTAATAATTCACCACTTTCTTCTGTGATGATAGTGTGATCTGGGTAAGATTTGCGAATGATATCAATAATAAGTAACTCAGATTCTTGGTCAACGTTAGTCACGAAGTCATTGACGCCTTTTTGAGTCACTTTAATGTTGCTTGGCATTTCATAGTTTTTTGCTATGTGATTACCGGCCTTACGTGCAGCACGTATGGCAATATTAAGCATTGGATGCATGGGCTTTTTCCACTGGAATGTTAAAGAACGAAAAACTTGAGTGCGCGGATTATATAGATGTTCGTCACAATAAGCAATTTTGTGTTAAACTATGCCGATAAATTTTTCATAAAAAATGTGTAAACCATGTTAGATAATATTCGTATCGTTCTTGTTGAAACCTCACACACTGGCAATATGGGCTCTACAGCCCGTGCAATGAAAACCATGGGGCTTTCTAATCTGTATTTGGTCAATCCACTTGTTCAACCAGATTCTCACTCAATAGCGCTTTCAGCAGGGGCGAGTGATGTTATTGGTAATGCGACAATCGTAAATTCTCTCGATGAAGCCTTAGAAGGTTGTAAATTAGTTATAGGGACAAGTGCGCGTTCTCGTACACTTTCTTGGCCGATGGTTGAACCTCGTGAGTGTGGAGTAAAAGCGGTCAATCAGGCTAAAGAGTCTCCTGTCGCGATTGTTTTTGGCCGTGAGCGTGTTGGGCTAACCAATGAAGAGCTACAAAAGTGTCAATATCACCTTTATATACCAACGAATCCTGAATATGGTTCGTTAAATTTAGCGATGGCAGTGCAATTAGCCAGTTACGAAATTCGTATGGCTTATTTGGCATTGGATGAAAAAAATACGGTAAAATCAGAAGATGATGAGGTAGAATATCCGCCATCAGAAGATGTTGAACGTTTTTATGTTCATCTTGAAAGTGTATTAAATGAATCTGGCTTTATTCGTAAAGCTCACCCAGGTTTAATTATGAGTAAATTGCGACGTCTCTTTACCCGTGCACATATTGAAACACAAGAGCTACATATTCTTCGGGGTATTCTGACTTCGATGGAAAAATGGGCGAAAAAGTGAGGCTAAAACCGTGAAATAATACTTGAGTAAATTAGTCAGGTAAATAGTTGACTAAATTAGTCAGGAATGACACAATTGTTTCATATTTTACCACGGAGCATTATGCTATGAGACTCACTTCCAAAGGGCGTTACGCAGTAACTGCGATGCTAGATGTCGCGTTACATTCTCAGACTGGCCCAGTACCTTTAGCTGATATTTCTGAGCGTCAGGGAATCTCCCTCTCTTATCTTGAGCAACTTTTCTCTCGATTACGTAAAAACGAACTCGTTTCTAGTGTCCGTGGACCCGGTGGCGGTTATCTCCTTGGTAGAGAGCCCGATCAAATTTTTGTTGCACAAGTTATTGCTGCCGTTGATGAGTCTGTCGATGCAACTCGTTGTCAAGGTAATAAAGAAGGCTGCCAAAATGGCGACCGTTGTTTAACGCATGCTTTATGGCGTGACTTGAGCGATCGAATTACCAGTTTCCTCAGCAGCATCAGTCTTGATGAGCTAGTAAAAAATCAAGAAGTGATGGTCGTTGCTGATAGACAAGATAATGAAAAGCGTAAAACAATGCCTAACGGTATTACGCTTGATTCTATTATTAATGTACGTGCTTAATTAATCTGTTTTTTATTGTTTAAGCTATAACATTGCTGCTTTATTCGCGAGTTATGGCTATCTAACATAAGTTGTAGTTTGAATTATTGGGAACAGATTTAAATTAATTGATATACAAAATATAACAAATTGCAGTCGATACAAAAAGTGGTAGAAATTTGCATAAATAGCTGATTTCACCCAGTATCTTTAGAAAATTAAAGGCAAGTCATCTTGACCTTTGGAGTATGTGAGCAATGAAATTACCAATTTATCTCGATTATTCAGCAACGACGCCAGTTGATCCTCGCGTTGCTGAAAAAATGATGCAATGTCTAACAATGGATGGGATTTTCGGTAATCCGGCGTCTCGTTCCCACCGTTTTGGTTGGCAAGCAGAAGAAGCCGTTGATATTGCACGTAACCAAGTTGCGGAATTAGTCAATGCTGACCCCCGCGAAATCGTTTTTACATCAGGTGCAACTGAATCTGATAACCTGGCGATTAAAGGTGCTGCTAATTTCTATAAAAAGAAAGGCAATCATATTATTACCTGCAAAACTGAGCATAAAGCCGTTTTGGATACTTGTCGTCAATTAGAACGAGAAGGTTTTGAAGTGACTTATTTGGCACCTCAAAGTAATGGTTTGATTAACCTGAAAGATTTAGAAGCTGCTATTCGTGACGAAACCATTTTAATTTCGATTATGCATGTTAATAACGAAATTGGTATTGTTCAGGATATTAGCGCTATTGGTGAATTATGCCGTAGTCGCGGTATTATTTTCCATGTGGATGCTACGCAAAGTGTTGGTAAATTACCGATTGACCTTGCAACATTAAAAGTTGATTTGATGTCATTCTCTGCGCACAAATTGTACGGACCTATGGGGATTGGTGCATTATATGTGCGTCGTAAACCACGTATTCGTCTTGAAGCGCAGCAACACGGTGGCGGTCATGAACGTGGTATGCGTTCAGGTACTTTACCGGTTCACCAAATTGTCGGTATGGGTGAAGCATATCGTATTGCAAAAGAAGAAATGGCTGAAGAGTCCACACGTTTGCGTGGATTGCGTTTACGTTTATGGAACGGTATTAAAGATATTGAAGAGGTTTATCTCAATGGTGATTTAGAAAATGGAGCCCCTCATATTCTAAATGTAAGCTTCAACTATGTTGAAGGCGAATCGTTGATGATGTCATTAAAAGATTTAGCCGTATCATCAGGCTCCGCTTGTACTTCCGCAAGCCTCGAACCTTCTTATGTACTTCGTGCTTTAGGGATGAATGACGAACTCGCTCACAGTTCAATTCGCTTCTCCTTAGGTCGCTTTACGACAGAAGAAGAAATTGACTATGCAATCACATTGATTCATGGCGCAATTGACCATTTACGCGCGCTTTCTCCTTTATGGGATATGTTCAAAGAAGGCGTAGATATCAGTAGTATCGAATGGTCTCACCATTAATCAGATGATTTCAGGAGTTTAAAATGGCTTACAGTGAAAAAGTTATCGATCATTATGAAAACCCACGTAACGTTGGTTCATTCGACAATAGTGATCCAAGCGTTGGCAGTGGAATGGTAGGTGCACCTGCTTGTGGTGACGTCATGAAATTACAGATTAAAGTAAATGATGCCGGTATCATCGAAGATGCACGTTTTAAAACCTATGGTTGCGGTTCAGCTATTGCATCAAGTTCACTAGTGACAGAGTGGATGAAAGGTAAAAGTTTGGATGAAGCAGAGTCAATCAAAAATACAGCGATTGCAGAAGAGTTAGAATTACCACCAGTGAAAATTCACTGCTCAATTTTAGCTGAAGATGCGATTAAAGCTGCTATTGCAGATTACAAAAGCAAACGCCAAAGTAAATAACGTATATTAGCTTATATGGGTTGCTAGCATAAATGCGATAAAAAATAAAAACATGCAGCTCAGTAACTGGTAACTATACTCAAAACAATTCAAGTTTCATGTCTGCGCTTATAGCGGTGTAATTTGAAGTATAAAGAGTGATAATAATTTAAAGGCGGATGCTGCATAATAGCGGGCATCTGCCTTATTTGTTTTAAATGTGAGGTTCGCAATGTCTATTTCTCTTACAGAAAGTGCAGCGCAACGTATTCAATCTTTCTTACAAAATCGTGGTAAAGGTGAAGGATTACGTTTAGGTGTAAGAACTTCTGGTTGTTCAGGTATGGCTTATGTACTTGAGTTTGCTGATATAATCAATGAAGAAGATACCGTTTTTGAAGACAAAGGTGTGAAAGTTATTGTTGATGGTAAAAGTATTGTTTACCTTGACGGTACCGAGCTGGATTTTGTTAAAGAAGGCTTAAACGAAGGATTTAAATTTAATAATCCTAACGTAGGCAGCGAATGCGGATGCGGTGAAAGTTTTCACGTATAATCCCTTCTAATTAGCATAATTTTCGACCAATATATCTAAGGTAGCTAAATAAATTATTGCTCAGTGATACACAATGAGTGAATCTTTAATTAGCATGATAAACAGACTGATTTTATCATTAGATTAGCTGTATTGGTCAATGGTTCGAGATATTGAGCACTTATGGATTACTTTACTCTTTTTGGACTAAGCCCTAACTATACTCTTGATAACGAACAGCTAACGCGTCGCTTTCAAGATTTACAGCGTCAGTATCATCCCGATCGTTTTGCGACCTGCTCTGAGCAGGAGAAAATGCAATCTCTTCAACAAGCTGCAACTATTAATGCGGCGTATCAAACTCTTCGTCACCCACTTAAACGCGCAGAATACATGCTTTTACTTCAAGGCATCGATATCAATAATGAACAACATACAATGCATGATACGGCATTTTTGATGGAGCAATTGGCGCTGCGAGAAGAACTTGATGATATTGAGAATAGCTCAAAAGTGCTTGAGTTATTGACTATATTTATAAAAAACGTCAAACAGATGCAGCAAACACGTAGTGCCTTAATGGTGACTCAACTCAACGCCATGGATTGGGAGCAGGCTGCCGATACCGTACGCAAATTACGTTTTCTCGATAAGTTACAGCAACAAGCTGAGCAGCTCGAAGAACGGTTACTCGACGATTTTTAAGAGAAAACGATCATGTCTTTATTACAAATCAGTGAACCTGGAATGACAGCCGCACCGCACCAACGTAAGCTTGCTGCGGGTATTGACCTTGGTACGACTCACTCATTGATAGCGACAGTTCGTAGTGGTCAAGCAGCGGTTTTACCTGATAATCAAGGCCGCTATTTGTTACCTTCTGTTGTAAATTATCAAATCGATAGCAAACAAGTTGGTTGGGAAGCAAAACAATTAGCTGAACAAGATCCCGTCAATACCATTATTTCAGTGAAAAGAATGATGGGGCGCTCCTTGGCTGATATCCAGCAACGCTACCCTGAACTTCCTTATCAGCTAACATCAAGTGAAAAAGGTTTACCTTTTATTCAGACCATTACAGGTCAAGTTGATCCTATTCAAGTTTCTTCTGATATTTTGAAAACATTAGCGAAAAGAGCAGAAGAAACACTGGGTGGTGAGATGGATGGCGTGGTAGTGACTGTGCCTGCTTATTTCGATGATGCACAACGTCAGGGTACCAAAGATGCGGCTCGTTTAGCGGGTCTTCATGTTCTGCGTTTATTAAATGAACCTACCGCTGCCGCAATTGCTTATGGACTTGATTCAGGGCAAGAAGGTGTTATTGCTATCTATGATTTAGGTGGTGGTACTTTTGATGTCTCCATTTTACGTTTAAGCCGTGGCGTATTTGAAGTGCTCGCGACCGGTGGCGATACGGCACTCGGTGGCGATGATTTCGACCAAGTATTAGCCCAGTGGATTGCAGAACAAGCAGGCTTATCGATACAAGACGATCATCAATTTAATCGTCAGTTATTAAATATTGCGACTGAAACTAAAGTGGCTTTAAGTGATGCAGACAAAGTAGTTATTAACTTGGCTAATTGGCAAGGTGAAATTCGTCGTGAGCAATTTGATGCGCTGATTGAAACTTATATTAAACGCACGCTGATGGCTTGTCGTAGAGCGTTAAAAGATGCACAAGTTGAAATTGATGAAATACTGAATGTCGTCATGGTCGGTGGCTCAACTCGGGTTCCTTTAGTGAGAAATAAAGTCGGTGAGTTTTTTGGTAAACAGCCATTGACCTCAATTGATCCCGACAAAGTAGTGGCTATCGGTGCTGCCATTCAGGCAGATATTTTAGTGGGTAATAAACCGGATAGCGATATGCTTTTGTTGGATGTCATTCCGCTGTCCCTCGGTCTTGAAACCATGGGGGGATTAGTTGAGAAAGTTATTCCACGCAATACCACGATCCCTGTTGCTCGAGCGCAAGAATTTACTACTTTCAAAGATGGTCAAACGGCAATGAGCGTTCATGTGGTACAAGGTGAGCGAGAAATGGTCGCAGATTGTCGCTCTCTTGCACGTTTTGCTTTGCGTGATATCCCTGCGATGGCCGCAGGTGGCGCCCATATTCGAGTCACTTTCCAAGTGGATGCCGATGGGCTGCTTAGTGTGAGCGCAATGGAAAAGTCGACAGGTGTCGAAGCATCTATTCAAGTTAAGCCATCTTATGGATTAACTGACAATGAAATTTCAAACATGATTAAAGATTCAATGAGTAACGCGCAAGATGACCTTAATGCGCGCCGCCTTGCGGAACAAAAAGTTGAAGCGGCAAGAGTGCTTGAAAGTTTAACGAGTGCATTAGAGCAAGACTCACATTTACTGACGCCTACAGAAGAGTCAGAAATTGATAATGCAGTCGATGAGTTAATTAAAGCGATTGAAGGTGTTGACCCAATCGCAATTGAAAATGCCATTAAACAACTGGATAAGCAATCGCAGGAGTTTGCGGCCCGTCGAATGGATTCATCTATTCGCCAAGCGCTGTCAGGCCATTCTGTGGATGAGATATAATTATGCCTAAAATAGTTTTTTTACCTCATAGTGATTTATGTCCAAACGGTGCAGTTGTTGAAGCACAGCAGGGCGAGTCAATCTTAAATGTTGCGCTACGCAATGGAATTGAAATTGAACATGCCTGTGAAAAATCATGTGCCTGTACAACGTGCCATTGTATCGTTCGTGAAGGCTTTGATTCATTAGAAGAAAGTAGTGAGCTAGAAGATGACATGTTAGATAAAGCATGGGGTCTTGAGCCTGAAAGTCGATTAAGCTGCCAAGCGGTTGTGACGGATGAGGATTTAGTCGTGGAGTTGCCTAAATATACTGTTAATCATGCTCGTGAGCACTAAATGCTCGTCATATTTCGTGCTGTAGCGTTGTTGGCTGCTTTCGCTAATCTTAGTCACATACTTATGTATGCTCCTAAGCCTTAGCTCAATTGCCGCCTAGCTACAACCCGAACTATTTAGAGCATTAATTACTAGTTATATTTCGTGCTGTAGCGTTGTTGGCTTCTTTCGCTAATCTTAGTCACATACTTATGTATGCTTCTAAGTCTTAGCTCAATTGCCGCCTAGCTACAACCCGAACTATTTAGAGCATTAATTATTGATATATTCTTAAAATAATCTTGCTGCATATATCATTGCAATGATGCTAAGACGACTATCAAACTGTTACTAACGAATGATTTAGGGGAAAACATGAGCTTAAAATGGTCTAATAGCCGCGAAATTGGCGAAGCACTCTATGATGCATTTCCCGATATCGATCCGAAAACCGTGCGCTTTACTGATATGCACCAATGGATTTGTGAGTTAGACGAGTTTGATGATGATCCACAGAAGTCTAACGAAAAAATCCTTGAGGCCATTTTATTGGTTTGGTTGGATGAATTTGAGTGATATCGCAAATGAGAGCAAAAGCCGAACTACTGTTAAAACAGAGTTCGGTTTTTTATTTAATATCAGCACTATCTTGATATCCCTAGCGCTATTTATCAGTTAATGTAATCACATCGCCGATAGAATTATAGGCTTTTCGGCTGCCTGCAAAAATGGATAAAGAGAGAGAAATAATGACTAAACAAATTATGCCAGTAATGATTTCTTGTGAACCCGCAGCGCCTTGTTGGGGCGAGGGTGCACTACTCAGTTCTGGCAACAATGGGATGACTATTCATCTAAAACATCCAGGTAAATTATGTGCAGTGCAAAGTGCGGGCCGTAAACTAGATGGTCAAGGTATTCGTAATGTTTCGCTAGTAGGCGAAGAGTGGGATTTAGAAAAAAGTTGGGCATTTTGGCAAGGTTTTCGTGCACCCAAAGGTGCGAGAACGATTGAATGGCCAGTATTACCAGAAGCGGAACGCAAAGAGCTAGAAAACCGTATCCGTACGATTGACTGGGTACGTGATGTGATTAATGCCCCAGCAGAAGAATTAGGTCCAGAGCAATTAGCGAAAAGGGCCATTGACTTGCTATGTACCGTTGGCGCACAAGATATTAGCTATCGTATTGTTAAAGGTGATGATTTAGCTCAGCAAGGTTACGCAGGTATTCATACCGTCGGTCGTGGTTCCAGTCGTGCACCTGTCTTTCTTGCTTTAGATTACAATCCGGGTGCTAATCCTAACGCACCCGTATTTGCTTGCTTGGTCGGCAAAGGAATTACATTTGACTCGGGCGGTTACAGTCTTAAGCCGTCTTCATCGATGAATTCAATGAAAGCCGATATGGGTGGCGCGGCGACACTTGCAGGTTCATTAGCCTTAGCAATCAGCCGTGGTTTACAAAAACGTGTAAAAATGTTCCTGTGTATTGCTGATAACATGGTCAGTGGTAATGCATTCAAATTAGGCGATATTATTCGTTACCGTAATGGTAAATCTGTTGAAATCATGAATACGGATGCGGAAGGTCGTTTAGTACTGGCTGATGGTTTGATTGATGCAAGCAAAGAAAAGCCAACACTGATTATTGATGCAGCAACATTGACTGGTGCAGCAAAAACAGCCGTTGGTGGTGATTATCACGCAGTTTTAAGCTTCGATGATAAATTAGTTTCTGAATTAATGAATGCTTCTGATGAAGAATTTGAACTATTCTGGCGCTTGCCATTAGCTGAATTCCATCGCCAACAACTACCGTCAGGTTTTGCTGATTTAAACAATATTGCGGCTCCTTCTCATAGTGCTGGCGCAAGTACTGCGGCAGCATTTTTATCGCATTTTGTTGAAAATTATCGCCAAAATTGGGTGCATATTGATTGTTCAGCAACGTACCGTAAATCACCTGTTAGCTTATGGGCGGAAGGTGCAACCGGTATTGGTGTGCGCACTATCGCTAATTTATTAGTGAGTAAAGCTAAATAAGTCAGTGGTATTTAGCCGTTATAGGCATGAGTTATAGGGCATGGGAAGGCAACTTTTCATGCCTATTTTTTACGTGAATGAAATTGCGAGTATAATACGTAAAATTATTTCTAAATTGCAGAGGATTGGCAATGTCGCAGCAATCAAATGATAAAGCATCTAACTTAGAAAGTGAGATTGAATATACGGAATTAACCGTACCAGAAGGCTCGGCTCTTAAATTAAGTGTGCTTGAGCAAGAGCCTGAAGCGTTAACAACTGCGTTAAGTGAATTCTTTAAACAACATAAAGTCATCAGACGAGCCTTTATTGTTTCGGCGCTCGAAAATGAAGATGGCGAAGAAATGACGATTTTAATGGTTGCATTAGAGTTTGTCGCGGGTGCTGAAAATATTGATGCCATTATTCATGATGCAGGAACACTGGCTTGTGAATATTTAGCAGATGAAGAATCAATTGATTTTTGCTTAGTTAATGAAGAAGAAAAAGGTCTCAGTCACTTTATTACTCAGCATGTTCAACCTTTCTATCAGCGCCGTTTAGGTAGCTTTTTGCGTGATACCATTCCAATTAAAAATACGTAATTAATTCCCTTCTTAAAATAAAGACTGGTTTTTACTGGTCTTTATTTTTCCGTTTTGTCTGATAGGTGTTTTTATAACATTCTGTTAAATTACGTCGATAATTGAAACAATATCGACGGTCTTGGTATATTGATAATATTAAGTTAAATCTAAATCTCTTAAATGTTCAAACAATCAGTTTGAGCTCAATAAACATAATAATTTTAACTCGTTAAAGGATGGGACGGTAATGAAACAACAATCAAGTTGGGCTTCATTGACGGGTCTAAAAACCAAAAAGCGTTATATTGCACTCGCATTAGCATCTGTTGTGGCATTAGCGGGTTGTGATAATACGGAAGAGACCACTAAAAAAGACACCAATGTTTCTTCAACAGCAAGCGAAAATCAAGTCAAAACAGCACCCGTTGCGGAACAAAAGAAATCCGCACCAAAGCTCTCTACTGAAGAGATGGTGAAAAAATACGCAGGAAAAGATCTGGAAATTCTTGATGCTTCTGAGCTACAGCTTGATGGCGCTAGTGCTATGGTTGTCACTTTCTCAGTACCTATTGAGCCTAACCAAGATTTCGGCCAATTTTTAAATCTTGTTGATGTTAAAGCTGGAAAATTAGATGGTGCATGGGAACTTTCGGATAACCAATTAGAGTTACGTTTCCGCCACTTACCACCATCTAAAGAGCTGAACCTATCCGTTATTCCTGGCATTAAAGCGGTTAACGAACGCACGATTACAGCAAACTTTGATAAAAAATTCCAAACTGCACAAATTATTCCAACGGTTGGTTTTGCAAGTAAAGGTTCTTTATTACCAAGTAAAGTTGCACAGGGATTGCCTGTCATTGCACTTAATGTTGATAAAGTCGACGTTAACTTTTTCCGTGTTGATGAAAAACAATTGCCACAATTTTTAGCAACTTGGCAATATCGCAGTAATTACGAATATTGGTATTCAGATGAATTTCTCGATAAAGTTGAGCTTGCCTATACTGGACGTTTTGACCTTAATCCAGATAAAAATACCCGCCAAACTGTTTTATTACCGCTTAAAGATATCAAAGAATTACAGCAAGATGGCGTGTATCTAGCCATCATGCAAAAAGCGGGTAGCTATAGTTATCAGTTCCCTGCGACTGTTTTTACTCTCAGTGATATCGGCGTTTCATTACATAGTTATCAAGACCGTGTTGATGTCTTCACGCAATCCCTTGCAAAAGGTTCCGCCATTAAAGGTGTTGAGCTGCGCATTCTTGATGATAAAGGACAGTTAGTAACGAAAGGCACGACTGATGGTGACGGTCATGCACAATTAGAAAAATTAGCAGGTGGAAAGTTATTACTGGCAACCCATGAAGGGCAAACCAGTATGATTGACTTAACACAGCCTGCACTTGATTTATCTGAGTTTGATATTTCAGGCCCTGCTGGTTTTGCAAAGCAATTTTTCACCTTTGGACCGCGTGATCTTTATCGTCCGGGGGAGTTATTGTTAGTCAATGGCTTGCTGCGTGATGGCGATGGTAATCCAGTTAAATCACAACCCGTTAAAGTTGATGTATTAAAAACGGATGGGCAAGTTGTTCGTAGTTTTGTTTGGCAGCCGCAAGAGAAACAAGACGGCTTGTATCAATATCAATTTGAAATCCCTAAAAATGCAGAGACGGGGGGTTGGTCACTCCGCTTTGATTTAGGTGATGGCTCTCCTTTGCGTTATTACAAATTTAATGTTGAAGATTTTATGCCAGAGCGTATGGCACTTGATATTACGACGAGTGATACCCCAATTTTGAATACTGAATCAGTTGATTTTGATATTCAAGGTCGTTATCTCTATGGTGCACCTGCGGCAAATAATGAGCTGCAAGGGCAAGTTTTGCTCAAAGCAAACCGTGAAGCCGTTGCTAAATTACCCGGCTTTGAATTTGGTGCCATGAATGAAGAAGGTTTACCTCGTAAACTGGATGAGTTTGACCTAACGTTAAATGATAGCGGTGAAACCGTTATCTCACTGCCAAAAAGTAATTGGGAATCTACGCGTTCACCTATTTCTGCAATCTTACAAGCGAGCTTATTAGAAGCGGGTGGGCGACCAGTGACCCGTCGCGCTGAACAAGCGATTTGGCCTGCGGATAAGCTAGTCGGTATTCGTCCATTATTCGCTAAAAAAGAAATTTATGATTACCGTACTGACCGTTATGTAAAACGTCATAATGTTGATGAGAATTCATTAGCAGAGTTTGAATTAGTCATGGCCGATGCGGCGGGTAATAAACTCGCGGCTGAAAATTTAACAGCACGTTTAGTGTACGAGCGCCGTGATTATTACTGGAGTTGGTCTGAAAGTGGTGGTTGGTCATCAAATTATGATCAAAAAGATTTAGTGATGGCAAATGAAAATATTACGATTGCTAAAGATGGTACCGCCAAGATTGCTTTCCCTGTGGATTGGGGCACATTTCGTTTAGAAGTGTTGAATCCTGAAAATCAATTAGTCAGCAGCATTCAGTTCTGGGCGGGTTATTCATGGCAAGATAACACTGGCGGTAGTGGTTCTGTTCGTCCTGATCAGGTCAAATTAAGCTTGAATAAACCGGCCTATTTACCGGGCGAAAAAGCGAAAGTTCGTATTGAATCACCAAAAGCGGGTAAAGGTTATATTTTACTCGAATCTAGCGATGGTCCGCTGTGGTGGCAAGAAATCGACGTGCCTGAAAACGGCTTAGATATTGAAGTACCTGTGAATAAAGAGTGGGCGCGTCATGATCTCTATATTTCTACCGTTGTTGTGCGTCCAGGGGATGATTCAAAAGAAGCGACCGTAAAACGTGCTGTTGGTGTGTTACATCTTCCAATAGCCGATGAAAATCGTAAAATTGCCTTGGCATTAACCTCGCCAAATAAAATGCGTCCGAATCAAGATCTCACGGTAAAAATTAAAGCGACTGCACAAGATGGAAAACCACTGCCTGAGAAAGTCAATGTGATACTTTCTGCGGTGGATACGGGCGTCTTGAATATTACTGATTTTAAAACACCAGATCCGTACGATGCTTTCTTTGGTCGTAAGCGTTATAGCGTTGACCAATATGATGTTTATGGTCATCTGATTGAAGGCCAAGGTAAAGTGGCTAACTTACGTTTTGGTGGTGATGGTGAAGATGCCGCAATGGAACGTGGGGGGATGAAGCCGCTGACTGAAGTACAAATCATTGCAGAGCAAGCGCAGCCTGTCACATTAGATAAAAATGGCGAAGGTGAAATTACTCTCGCTATTCCTGATTTTAATGGTGAATTGCGTTTAATGGCCCAAGCATGGAATGGAAAAGATTTTGGTCATGCCGATAGCAAAGTAACAGTAGCAGCGCCACTAGTGACACAAATGTCAATGCCACGCTTTATGGCGGGTGGTGATAAGTCCTATTTCTCTCTTGATCTCACTAATATGACTGAGAACACTCAGAATGTATCAGTGACCTTTAAAGCAACAGGAATGGTGAAACTTGATGGTGTGACCAGCCGTGAAGTTGAATTGCAAAAAGGTAAACGCACCACGTTAACATTGCCAGTAAAAGCTGATTATGGCTTTGGTGAAGGTGAAGTGACCATGACCGTTAATGGTGTGAAGATCAAAGGTGAAGCGAGCAAAGACTACAGTAATAGCTGGAAAGTTGGGGTTCGTCCTGCTCAGCCTGCGGAAACCATCTCTTTTGCTACGACGATTGAACCCGGTACTGCATGGTCGTTGCCAGCCAACGAAATCTTAGGTTTGCAACCGGATACGCTTGAAGGGCAAGTGCTACTAAGTAGTCGTCCTCCGATACAAATCTCTCGTTATATCAGAGAATTATTTGCTTATCCGTATGGTTGCCTTGAGCAAACCATTAGTGGGTTATATCCGTCTTTATTCTCTACACAAGCAGAACTGAAGAAATTAGGTATTAATTCTCAAACTGATGCAGATCGTCATAAAGCGATTGAAATTGGTATTCCTCATTTGTTAAGTATGCAACGTGGGGATGGCGGTTTTTCCTTATGGGACAGAAATGGTTCAGAGGAATATTGGTTAACCGCTTATGCTGCTGACTTTTTAAATAAAGCCAATCAACGTGGTTTCACCGTACCACAGGATGCGTTGAATAATGCGAATACGCGTTTGTTGAGCTATTTGCAAGATGCAAATCAAATTAATTACCCTTATACCGATAACCAAGCTGGTGCCCGTTTTGCAACTCAAGCCTATGCAGGTTTAGTGCTAGCAACTCAACAAAAAGCACCGCTTGGTGCACTTCGTCAGATTTATGGACAAAATAGTAATGCCACCAGTGGATTACCATTAGTTCAATTAGGTGTGGCGTTGAATTTGATGGGCGATAAAGCGCGCGGTGAAAGTGCGATTATTGATGGTCTGAAAAAACAACGCAGTGGTTATAGCTATGTGGGCGATTATGGTTCTGTGGTTCGTGATGATGCATTGATCATTGCATTACTAAATGAATACAATTTGATGCCTAAATCACGTGATCAAAAATTACA
Source organism: Providencia sp. (assembly GCF_052096715.1). NCBI lineage: Bacteria > Pseudomonadati > Pseudomonadota > Gammaproteobacteria > Enterobacterales > Morganellaceae > Providencia > Providencia sp. The sequence goes on along the minus strand of NZ_JBQDNB010000011.1, from coordinate 38,375 downwards.
ATCGTTGGCGAATAATTTGACCTCACAGCGTTATTTCTCAACTCAAGAAAATAATGCGCTGTACTTAGCGGGTCGTTACTATGTCAATGAAACTGAAACACCATGGAAAGCGCTGATCAATGGACAAGAGCCTCCGATGGTTTCTGATAAACCCGTGAGTGAGTTCTTGACCAAAGAGCAGATACAAAATGGTTACAGTATTGAAAATAGCGGCACTAATACACTTTATACTCGCTTGAATGTGGTTGGTTATCCACAGAGCTCACCAAAACCGAGTTCAAATGTACTTGGTGTTCAACGTAGTTACTATGATATGAAAGGTAATCGCGTTTCACTTGATAGACTAAGAAGTGGTGAAATGGTGGTGGTTAAATTGGATGTTACTGCATCTCAAACCGTACCCGATGCACTAGTTGTTGATTTGCTACCTGCTGGTTTAGAGTTAGAAAACCAAAACTTAGCGAATAGCAGTGCGAATCTCAGTGAGTCAGCACCAAACTTACAAGAGATGATTGATGATATGCAACAATCACAAATTCGTCATATGGAATATCGTGATGACCGCTTTGTGGCCGCTGTTGAAGTTCAACAGTATAAACCAACGACCTTGGTTTATTTGGCGCGTGCGGTAACGCCGGGTGTGTACAGCATTCCAGTACCGCAAGTGGAATCCATGTATGTACCTGAATGGCGTGCAACAGGCTATTCAGATGGTAAATTAGAAATAGTGCGTTAATCTTCACCTTAAGCCCTTATATTGTATGATATAAGGGCTTTCTTCCTAACTAGCGGTACATTCATCAATGAAAAAATGGTTACGTCGCACTGGATTGACTCTCGTGTTTCTGGTGATTTTGTTGCCTTTATTATTTTTGGCAGCAGATAAAATTTGGCCATTGCCAATTAAACAAGTTGAAATGGCGCGAACCGTTGTCGCGGCTGATGGGACACCTCTTTGGCGCTTTGCCGATAAAGACGGTATTTGGCGCTTTCCGGTTAAACTGGATGAAGTATCACCTGAATTTATTGAAGCGCTACTGACTTATGAAGATCGCCATTTTTATCGTCATCCGGGCGTGAATCCCTTTTCACTGGTGAGAGCAACTGGGCAGTTTATCAGTTCAGGACGAATTGTCTCTGGCGGCAGTACTATCTCTATGCAAGTGGCTCGGTTAATTGACCCGCATGACCGCACGCTTTTGGGCAAATTGAAACAGTTGTGGCGTACTGCGCAACTTGAATACCATTATTCAAAAGATGAAATTCTTGAAATGTATCTCAATCGGGCGCCTTATGGTGGAACGATTGAAGGAATTGGCGCAGCAAGTTGGGTTTATTTGAATAAATCTCCCGCTAAATTGACCTCCAGTGAAGCGGCATTATTTGCTGTTTTACCTCAAGCCCCTAGTCGTTTAAGGCCAGATCGTTACCCTCAACGGGCTCAAATTGCACGTGATAAAGTCTTAGATAGGCTTGTCGAGTATCAAGTTTGGAGTGCTGAAAAAGTTGCAGACATCAAACAAGAGCAAATTTGGCTAGCTCCACGCAAAAATCCACATTCAGCGCCTTTGTTGGCTCGTCGAGTTGTAAAAGATACTCAGGAGCCTGTCATTGAAACAACCATTGATGCGAGTTTACAAAGCCAATTGGAAGAGATGGCGTTAAATTGGAAAAATCAGCTACCTAAACAAACCTCCCTCGGCATATTAGTTGTTGATCATACTGATATGAGCGTGAAAGCGTATATTGGTTCGATAGATTTTCAAGATGACAGCCGTTTTGGCCATGTTGATATGATAAGTGCTTGGCGCTCACCCGGTTCAACATTGAAACCATTTTTATATGCATTAGCAATGGATGATGGGCTTATTCATGCGGAATCATTATTACAAGATGTTCCTCGGCGTTTTAACGACTATCGTCCTGGTAATTTTGATAGTGGTTTTAATGGTCCCGTTAGTGTGAGCGATGCCTTAGTGCGTTCGCTAAACTTACCTGTTGTGCAATTACTGGATGTTTATGGGAGTAAACGATTTACGGCGCAGTTACGTAATGTTGGTACTGAGTTACGTTTTCCTATGGGGAGCGAGCCCAATCTATCATTAATCTTAGGCGGTACTGCAACAAGAATGGATGATTTGGTCGCTGCATATAGTGCATTTGCTCGCCAAGGTAAGGTTTCTCCTCTTCGTTTTAAACCGACAGATACATTGCGTGATAGAACATTAATTTCACCGGGAGCGGCTTGGATTATTCGTCGCATTATGGGGGGAGAAGCGCGACCAGTACCGGATATGAATTTATCGGGACAATTAAATTTGGCGTGGAAAACCGGTACCAGTTATGGTTATCGCGATGCTTGGGCTATTGGCGTTAATCCTCGCTATACCATTGGTGTTTGGGTTGGACGTCCTGATGCGACGCCAGTGGCAGGGCAGTTTGGTTTTGCCACAGCAATTCCAATTATGAATCAAGTCAATAATATGTTGTTGGCGAGAATATATCAGTCCCACGAGCCGTTACCGAAAGATACTAAACCTGCTAGTGTGAGCCAAGCGGTTATTTGCTGGCCGGGTGGAACCGCGTTACTTCAAGATGATAATAATTGTCGCCAGCGCCGTTTGAGTTGGATTTTGGATAATACAATTCCGCCAACGCTAATGGCAAGAGACCAAGAATCATTATTGGGATTAAGACAAAAAATCTGGGTGAACGACAAAGGTTTACAAGTTGCGGCTGATTGCCCAAATGCGACAGAAAAAGAGGTCCATCTGTGGCCAATTACTGTTGAATCATGGCTTCCAGCAAGCGAGAAACGAGAAAACCGTTTACCAAAACCAGATTTAGCTTGCCCTCCACTTAAACTTGAAATGCCGCCATTGCATATTTCGGGTATTCGAGATGGCGAGGTGTTACAGCGATTACCGGGCAAAACCAGTTTAGACTTGCGCCTAGTGACTCAAGGTGGTCAGGGGAATAAATGGTGGTTTTTAAATGGCGAGCAAGTCAATGAAACTGAACATAATGGCAGTATTTTACTGACGTTGGATAAGGTCGGAAACTATCAGATTTCAGTATTAGATTTGAGCGGACAGGTGACAGCATTAAACTTTAGAGTTAAGTAGTAGACAAAAAGTGTGACTTAGTCAAAAAAATAGTATTTTTTGCTACGAAAAGTTTAACAAAATGTTGATATGACTGTAGGAAATTGTAACTGTAACCCCTATAATCAACGCCTTATTTTCTGCTTCCTTGGATCAGGAATAGAAATAATATTAAAACTAAAACAGACTCATATTTTTATACTCTTGATATAAAAAGAATAAAAAATTAAAGTCAAATAAAACGCTAAGAGGTTATTTATGACGGTTCAACGTACATTTTCAATTATCAAACCAAATGCAGTGAAGAAAAATGTGATTGGTGCAATCTATCATCGTTTTGAAAGCGCTGGCTTTTCTATTATTGCTGCTAAAATGATGCATTTGACGCGTGAACAAGCGGAAGGCTTTTACGCAGAACACAAAGGTCGTCCTTTCTTTGACGGTTTAGTTGAGTTCATGACTTCAGGTCCAATCATGCTGCAAGTTTTAGAAGGTGAAAATGCAATTCAACGTCACCGTGATCTGATGGGCGCAACAAACCCAGATAACGCTTTAGCCGGCACTTTACGTGCAGATTACGCTGATAGCTTCACTGAAAATGCAACACACGGTTCTGATTCTGAAGAGTCAGCAGCACGTGAAATCGCCTATTTCTTCGCTGAAGATGAAATTTGCCCACGTTAATACATAAATTTAGCGTGTAATAATTGTAATGCATTAGCATTATGATTATAAAGTTTGTACAATGCTCGCCCTGTTAATCTATTTATAGGTTAACAGGGCAGTTTGTTTTTTATAGCAACTCGAATTATTTAGCGTGCTATTAGTGTTTTTCGTTAAATTGAAGGCTCTATTACTGCCAAATGCTCCTATAATTTTTGTTATAAAATACGTTCTATTTATTTATATATGCTGTGCTATTATTAGCGTCGCCGAAAGTGTAATAACGAGGCAATACACCATGTCCAATACGACTACCAGCGCACAATGTGCCACTTCTTCTGCTATTTCTGTCACGCCAGAAAAAAACAATCAAAAAATTAATCTACTTGATTTAAATCGCAAAGAAATGCGTGAATTTTTTGTTCAATTAGGTGAAAAACCCTTTAGAGCTGATCAAGTGATGAAATGGATTTATCACTACTGCTATGATGATTTTGAGCAAATGACCGATATCAACAAAGTGCTTCGTACTAAGCTACAGGCCATTGCTGAGATTCGTGCGCCTGAAGTTTCTGAAGAACAACGCTCATCTGATGGCACCATCAAATGGGCAATCGCCGTTGGCGATCAACAAGTTGAAACGGTTTATATCCCTGAGGATGACCGAGCAACCCTATGTGTATCATCACAAGTGGGTTGTGCTCTTGAATGCAAATTCTGCTCAACGGCTCAGCAAGGATTCAATCGTAATTTACGTGTTTCTGAAATTATTGGCCAAGTATGGCGTGCGGCTAAAATAATTGGCTCATTAAAATCCAGTGGTCGTCGTCCAATTACTAACGTTGTAATGATGGGAATGGGTGAGCCATTACTTAATCTGAATAATGTAGTGCCTGCCATGGAAATTATGCTTGATGATTTTGGGTTTGGTTTATCTAAACGCCGAGTGACAATATCGACATCAGGTGTTGTTCCTGCTCTCGATAAACTCGGTGATATGATTGATGTGGCATTAGCGATATCGTTACATGCGCCTACAGATGATATCCGTGACGATATTGTGCCTATTAATAAAAAATACAATATCGAAACTTTGTTAGCGAGTGTTAATCAGTATCTGACTAAATCGAATGCAAACTCAGGCCGTGTAACCATTGAGTATGTCATGTTAGATCATGTCAATGATAGCGTTGAACAAGCCCATCAGTTAGCTGAGTGCTTAAAAAACACGCCAAGTAAAATTAATTTGATTCCTTGGAACCCGTTCCCTGGCGCACCTTACGGGCGCAGCTCGAATAGTCGTATCGATCGGTTTTCTAAAGTATTGATGGAATATGGATTTACAACAATAGTACGCAAAACTCGTGGTGATGATATTGATGCTGCTTGCGGACAATTGGCTGGCGATGTTATCGATAGAACGAAGCGGACATTGAAAAAACGCTTAGTCGGGGAACCTATTGAGGTAAAAGCAGTCTGACTTATAGATAATATCTAATCAGTGAGTTAGGTTATGATTCGGGGTATTTTATGGTTAGGCAAAATACCCTTATTCACCTACAATAGTTGGAGCAATAAATTTAATTGTTGCTTCATAGCTATGATGAACTAAGACGAATAAAGCGCTGTAAAGTTTGCTTTATATTTTTTCAACTTGGAAATAGTGCTATCAGCAAATGACTATCGAAAATAATAGCGAACAAACTAATGTCACTGTAGGACAATTATTATCACAAGCGCGTGAGCGTAAGGGCTTATCTCAAGAAACTGTTGCGGAGAGGCTTTGCCTGAAGATCAGTACAGTAAAAGAGATAGAACAAGATATTCATCCAACCGGTGTAGAACCTACTTTTTTACGTGGCTATATTCGATTATATGCTCGTATGGTGAGTATTCCCGAAAGTGAAATACAGGTTTTATTAAAAACAGATGAGCCTATCCAAGTTTCAAATGTTTCCCCAATGCAAAGTTACTCTCTGGGTAAAAAACGCAAAAAACGCGAAGGTTGGTTAATGAAACTGACTTGGTTGATTGTTATTGTTTTGATAGCAATGGTTGGTTTTTGGTGGTGGCAAGATCATAACGCTCAAAAAGATGAGCTGGTTACAATGGCAAATCAAAGTGATTTGATTTTATCTCAACAAAGTAGCGATACAAATCCGGTTGAGTTATCAAGTCCATCTGTAGATACGCCAGTGGCTAATCCTGTTACTAATCCGGTCGTTAATAATGATACTGTTGATGGCGCCGCCGTTACATTAACTCAAGATCAACCTTTGAGTATTCAAGATACCGAAGTGCAGCCGGTTAGAACGATCCCATTGCCAAATACACAGCAATCAACGCCTGCTGTTAATCGAATTCAATCTGCTGAAACTGTCGATGCTGCACCTGTTAGCACGAGCGCATTGGCATTGAATTTCAGCGGACCCTGCTGGTTAGAGATCCGTGATGCGAATAATAAAATCGTTTTCAGCGGAACTAAAAATAGCGGTGATAAATTAGAGTTAAATGGTACACAGCCTTTTCGCTTAAATATTGGCGCGCCAGCGAATGTGACTATTCAGTTTCAAGGTAATACCGTTGATCTTAGCCGATTTATTAAAGCCAACCGTCCAGCTAGATTAAAACTACCAGAAGCTTAATTGGTAAGAATAATGCAAAGAAGCAGACTATATCCTAAAACCTCTTTTGTGATAGTTTATAGTTTGCTTTCTTGTGTATAGTGGAATGCGTAAGAAGTAAAAACCATACATTATACTAAAGTATTAAAGAGCACATGGACGTTTGGAGAATTAACAAAAAATGCATACTGAATCACCGATAAAAAGACGCAAATCCACCCGTATTTATGTAGGCAATGTGCCTATTGGCGATGGCGCACCTATCGCCGTTCAATCAATGACGAATACGCGCACAACAGATGTTGATGCGACTGTTCGTCAGATTCAAGCGTTAGAGCGTGTTGGCGTTGATATCGTACGTGTTTCTGTTCCGACGATGGATGCCGCAGAATCATTCAAACTCATTAAGCAACGTGTTAACGTACCATTAGTGGCTGATATTCATTTTGACTATCGTATTGCCTTAAAAGTTGCGGAGTATGGTGTTGATTGTTTACGCATTAACCCCGGAAATATCGGTAGCGAAGAACGTATTCGCCAGGTTGTTGACTGCGCTCGTCATTATAATATTCCAATCCGTATTGGTGTAAATGGCGGCTCATTAGAAAAAGATATTCAAGAAAAATATGGTGAACCGACCCCTGAAGCGTTGGTTGAATCAGCAATGCGCCATGTTGATATTTTAGATAGACTGAATTTTGACCAATTCAAGATTAGTGTTAAAGCTTCTGATGTTTTCTTGGCTGTCGGGTCTTATCGCTTGCTAGCAACTAAAATCGATCAGCCTTTGCATCTAGGAATTACTGAAGCAGGCGGCGCACGTGCCGGTTCTGTAAAATCAGCTATTGGCCTTGGTATGTTATTGTCAGAAGGTATCGGTGATACTTTACGTATTTCATTAGCCGCAGATCCTGTTGAAGAAGTTAAAGTGGGCTTTGATATACTGAAATCGTTGCGTATTCGCTCCCGTGGTATTAATTTTATTGCCTGCCCAACTTGCTCGCGTCAAGAATTCGATGTAATTGGCACGGTGAATGAATTAGAGCAGCGTTTAGAAGATATTATTACGCCAATGGATGTTTCTATTATTGGTTGTGTGGTGAATGGCCCAGGTGAAGCTGAAGTCTCAACGCTGGGTGTTGCCGGTGCAAAAACGAAAAGCGGTTTCTATGAAGACGGTGTTCGTCAAAGAGAGCGTTTTGATAACAATAATATTATCGATCAGCTTGAGGCCAAAATTCGCGCTAAAGCGGCGATGCTTGATGAAAGTAATCGTATAGAAGTTAATTTGCTCGAAAAATAGTATTGGACAACTGGCTCGAATGAGCCAGTTTTTATATACTCGTTATGCTTCAAGTTGTAGTGTAGTTATTCGCATTCAACTTGAGTTATTTTTTGAGTGTAACGGCGTTTTTGATTGGCCGATTTTTGAAATTTTAAGTGCTAATGGTGTAAATCAACAGAATAATCCCGATTGCAGGGACTAAATACAGTTTGTTGATTGAACCTGAAGATACTTCGCTCTTATAATCGAACTTATGTAATTCTGAAAATAGAGAAATAAAGTGGGAAAAAATATCCAGGCCATTCGTGGCATGAATGATTACTTGCCAGCTGATACCCGAGTATGGCAAAAAATCGAAGCAACATTGAAAAATATTTTACAGGGTTATGGTTTTAGTGAAATTCGTACCCCGATTGTAGAGCAGACCCCGCTATTTCGTAGAGCGATTGGTGAAGTTACGGATGTCGTTGAAAAGGAAATGTATACTTTCAATGATCGTAATGAAGAAAGTCTGACTTTGCGGCCTGAAAATACTGCCGGTTGTGTACGCGCAGGTATTGAGCATGGTTTGCTGTACAATCAGGAACAGCGTTTATGGTACTTGGGGCCAATGTTCCGTTATGAACGCCCTCAAAAAGGCCGCTATCGCCAATTCCACCAATTAGGTGCAGAAGTTTTTGGTTTAGCCGGTCCAGATATAGACGCAGAAGTTATTTTAATGACTGCACGCTGGTGGAAAGCATTAGGGATTAGCGATCACGTAACGCTTGAACTGAACTCAATTGGTTCACTTGAAGCACGTGCTAACTACCGTGATGCATTAGTTGCATTCCTTGAGCAGCATAAAGAAACGCTCGATGAAGACTGTAAACGTCGTATGTATACTAATCCCTTGCGTGTCTTGGATTCAAAAAATCGTGATGTGCAAACACTATTAAATGATGCACCGGAGCTATTTGACTACCTCGATGCGGAATCACGTGAACATTTTGACGGCTTATGTAAGCTGTTAGATAGCGCTGGAATTCAATATCGGGTGAATCAACGTTTGGTTCGTGGCCTAGATTATTATAATCGTACCGTGTTTGAGTGGGTGACAACTGCACTTGGCTCTCAGGGGACGGTTTGCGCAGGTGGTCGTTATGATGGTCTGGTTGAGCAACTTGGTGGTCGTGGAACACCTGCTGTTGGCTTTGCTATGGGCATGGAACGTATGGTTCTACTGGTTCAAGAAGTTAACCCAGAATTTATCGCAGATATGTCAGTGGCTGATGTTTATTTGGCTTCATTTGGTGAAAATAGCCAACAAGCTGCATTGTTAGTGGCTGAAAAAGTACGTGATGAGTTGCCAACACTGCGTTTGATGACCAATCATGGCGGCGGCAACTTTAAAAAACAGCTTGCAAGAGCCGATAAGCAAGGTGCTAAAATCGCACTTATTTTGGGTGAAGACGAAATTCAAAATAGCCAAGTGACAATCAAAGATTTGCGCACGGGCAACCAAGAAACCATTTCACAGCAATTAATGGCATCGCGTTTAGCTGAGCTGTTAGGTTAAGGAGAGACAAGTGGAAGTCTATACAAACGAAAATGATCAAGTCGATGCGATTAAGCGTTTTTTTGCTAATAATGGTGTTGCATTAGTGGTTGGCCTTGTCATCGGTGTGGGTGGCGTATTTGGTTGGAATTACTGGCAATCTCATAAAACTAACGTTTTGCAAGAAAGTGCTCAAAAATATGAAGCTGTTAGCACTCAGTTGCATTCAGGAACTGTTCAAGGAATTGAAGCCGCACAAAAATTTGCGGCGGAAACAGATGATGTTTATAGCGCAATGATGGGGCTTGAACTTGCTCAGATTTCAGTGGATAAAGGCGATTTGGCTAATGCACAAAAAGCATTAACTGATGCTTTATCGAAAGCTAAAACCGTCGATATGCAAGATTTAATTAGTTTTCGTTTAGCCAGAGTCCAATTGGCTCTTGGTAATCTAGACCAAGCGATGACGTCGATTGAAAATATTAAAGGTAAGTCATGGCAGGCTGCTGCACAGGATGTCCGTGGTGATGTTTTGCTCCAAAAGGGTGATAAAGCAGGCGCGAAAGCGGCGTACACTCAGGGGTTAGAAAGTGATGGTTCTCAATCTCTCAGAGGCATTTTAACTCTGAAATTGAACAACGTATCTAATTCATAAGAAGAAAGGAAACGACAAACATGCAGTTGCGCAAAACTCTCTTGATTGGCCTAGTCGCTTCAGCTTTACTTGCCGGTTGTTCTAGCGAAACTGATTCTATTATCATGGCTCCGCTACCTCAGGTTGAAAATCAATTTACCCCATCTATCGTTTGGGATAAATCAGTGGGTAATGGTACTGAACAATTTTATTCAGAGCTGTCACCAGTATGGGATGGTACTGCTGTCTATGCCGCCGATCGTAAAGGTCTAGTTAAAGCACTAGAGCTTGATAGTGGTAAAGAAATTTGGTCTGTTGATCTCTCTAAGCGTACAGGTTTCCTTTCTGCGAATTTATCTGCGCTGTTATCCGGTGGCTTGACTATCTCTAATGATAAAATTTTCATTGGAACTGAACGCGGTACCGTCATTGCTTTGAATAAAGAAGATGGTCAGGTCGTTTGGGATGTTCCAGTCGCAGGTGAAGCATTATCTAGACCTGTGGTGAGCAATGATCTCGTGATGATCCACACCAGTAATGGACAATTGCAAGCGTTAGATGAAAACAGCGGTGAAATTAAATGGACAGTGAACATGGATACGCCTTCATTGTCTTTACGCGGTGAATCAGCGCCTGGTGTCGCCTTCGGTGCCGCCATTGTTGGTGGTGATAATGGTCGAGTTAGTGCTGTATTACTTTCACAAGGTCAGCTGATTTGGCAACAACGTATTTCTCAAGTAACAAGCTCTACCGAGATTGGCCGCTTGGATGACGTTGATATGAGCCCAATTATTGATGACGGTAAAGTTTATGCAATCGCATATAACGGAACATTAGCGGCTTTGGATATGCGTTCAGGTCAAATTCTGTGGAAACGCGAATTAGGCTCAGTGAATAACATGGTGCTTTCGGGCGAGAATCTTTATCTTGTTGACCAGAACGATCGCGTATTATCCGTACGTAAGAGTGATGGTGTGACTCTGTGGACACAAGAAGATTTGCTAAACCGTGGTTTATCAGCACCTGAAATGTTTAATGGTTATTTAGTGGTGGGTGACAAAGAAGGTTACCTGCACTGGTTGGATATGGCTACTGGCGGTTTTGTCGCGCAAAACAAGCTAAACAGCTCTGGTATTCATAGTCGCCCAGTTGTTGCTAGTGATAAATTAATGGTTCAGGCAAGAAACGGAACGGTTTATCTGTTAACGCGTTAATTTCCTGACAAGTTGTCAATTTATCGATAAAATTAACGGTTCCTGAATCAAGGAACCGTTTCGTTTTTTTGTTTTCTGAGTGTGCTTGTACTTATGCGTCAGAATTCTTTTAGTTAATTAAAGTTGTGAGGCATCTAAGAATGATACCCGTCGTAGCGCTGGTTGGGCGTCCAAACGTAGGAAAATCCACGTTATTTAACCGATTAACCCGTACCCGTGATGCACTTGTAGCGGACTTTCCCGGTCTGACTCGTGATCGTAAATATGGTCGTGCCGAAGTAGAAGGGCATGAATTTATTATTATCGACACAGGGGGTATCGATGGTACAGAAGAGGGCGTAGAAACGCATATGGCTGCGCAATCGTTACAAGCGATTGAAGAAGCCGATGTCGTCCTATTCATGGTCGATGCGAGAGCAGGATTAATGCCTGCTGATGAAGGTATTGCAAAGCATTTACGTAGCCGCAAGAAAAAAACTTATCTCGTTGCAAATAAAACTGATGGTATTGATGCAAACACAGTTATCGGTGATTTTTATTCACTGGGTCTTGGTGAAATTCATCCAATAGCCGCTTCCCATGGCCGCGGTGTGACTCAATTGATTGAGCAATCATTAAAACCTTTCATCGAAACTGAAGATGAAGATGTTGAGCTCACCGATGAAGAAGAAAATGCTGCCTACTGGGCTGCGCTGGAAGCTGAAAATGAGCTTGCAGAAGAGGAAGAAGATGATTTCGACCCAACAACATTACCGATAAAATTGGCAATTGTTGGGCGTCCTAATGTGGGCAAATCTACCCTCACAAACCGTATTTTAGGCGAAGATCGTGTTGTTGTCTTTGATATGCCAGGCACGACTCGCGATAGTATCTATATTCCGATGCAACGCGACGAGCGCGAATATATATTGATTGATACTGCGGGTGTGCGTAAACGCGGTAAAGTGACTGAAACAGTTGAAAAATTCTCAGTAATTAAAACGCTGCAAGCTATTGAAGATGCAAACGTTGTTTTACTGGTTATTGATGCACGAGAAGGTATCTCAGACCAAGATTTGTCTTTATTAGGTTTTATTCTTAATGCCGGCCGTTCTTTAGTGATTGCAGTCAATAAATGGGATGGTATGAAGCCTGAAGATCGTGACCATGTCAAAGATATGCTTGAGTTACGTCTTGGTTTTGTTGACTTTGCACGTATCCATTTTATCTCTGCATTGCATGGTAGTGGTGTGGGTAATCTGTTTGAATCAGTGCAAGAAGCTTATGAGTCAGCGACACGTCGAGTTGGAACCGCATTGTTGACACGCATTATGAGCATGGCAGAAGATGAACATCAGCCGCCGCTTGTTCGTGGTCGTCGTGTAAAATTAAAATATGCGCATGCGGGGGGACATAACCCACCAATCGTCGTTATTCATGGTAACCAAGTCACTGATCTACCTGATAGTTACAAGCGTTATTTGATGAATTATTTCCGTCGGTCTTTAAAAGTGATGGGTACACCGATTCGCATTCAATTTAAAGAAGGCGAAAACCCATATGCAAACAAGAAAAATAAACTAACGGCAACTCAGCTACGTAAGCGTAAGCGCCTGATGCAGCATATGAAAAAACGCTAGTTTTAAAAGCGAATGCGAAGGTAATTAATTACTTTCAGCAAGCTACTAAAAAGCCGTAACAAATTCATGCTGTTACGGCTTTTTACTATATTTAATGAGTTATGTTTTTCTTGCAGTTCTGAAAGTATAGTCAGTCATTCAAAAATCGAGCACCAACCCATTTAAAATAGATAAAGATAAAATTTATATATGGTGCTAATAATTGAGGGTAACAATGGAAATTAATGCTTCTACTCGTCTTAATAAATATATTAGTGAGAGTGGTATTTGCTCTAGACGTGATGCTGACCGTTATATTGAGCAAGGTAATGTTTTTATTAATGGTAAACGCGCAGCCATTGGCTCACAAGTTTTTAGTGGTGATGTGGTTAAAGTTAACGGACAACTGATTGAGCCGCGTGATGAAGATGATTTAGTGCTAATTGTGCTGAATAAGCCAGTGGGCATTGTGAGCACTACCGAAAGTGGTGAAAAAGATAACATTACCGATTATGTGAATCATAGTACTCGTATTTTTCCAATCGGTCGATTAGATAAAGATTCTCAAGGTTTGATTTTTCTAACAAACCATGGGGATTTAGTGAATAAAATCTTACGTGCTGGTAACTCTCACGAGAAAGAATATATTGTGACCGTGAATAAACCGGTTACTGATGATTTTATTACTGGCATGGGCGCTGGTGTACCTATCCTCGGTACGATGACCAAGAAATGTAAAGTTAAAAAAGAAGCTCCGTTTGTTTTCCGGATCACTTTAGTTCAAGGTCTTAATCGTCAAATTCGTCGGATGTGCGAACATTTTGGTTTTGAAGTGACGAAACTTGAACGTGTTCGCATCATGAATGTGAAATTGACGGGTATTCCAGTGGGTGAGTGGCGAGATTTGACAGATGACGAATTGGTTGAATTATTTAATTTAATTGAAAAATCAGAGTCTGATGTAAAGCCAAAAAAACAAGCTAAGCCAAAAGTTCAGGCTAAACTCAATACCCAAGCAGCTAAACCTAAAGCTAAACCAGATACATCATCGCAGAAAAAATTTACCCAACCGGGGCGTAAAAAGAAAAAACGTTAATCTGGAAATAGATTAATAAGAGTTGTTTACTGAAAGGCTGAAGAAAAGAAATAGAAATTGAATTTCTTAGATGTAGGCCTTTTAATATCTAAATCTATTTTAATTTAAAAGTCAGCCAAATTTACGGCCGACAAAGAAAAATAGATGATTAATTGAGGCTATTTATTATTTAAAACTAATACGTTAGAACTTAGATATTCTCTAGTTGTAACCCAACATCAAGCCAACTTTGACGCGTTTTTACTGCGATATCTACACCAAACAGGTTTTTAGCTGCTCTAATTGTAGCATTAGCAAACTGTTTAAATGTTGAGGTTCGAGTAACTAGAGGGTCAGAAACTGCCGCAATCCAAATCTTCCCTGCTACATCCCATGAATTTCCACCGAGCTCGCATGCTAATAGATAGAATGCTTTATTGGGTATCCCTGAATTGATATGGACACCACCGTTATCAACAAAAATAGAGAGTTCCATATAATCATTCATATGACCGACTTGCGGGTCATAATTGAGATTATCTATGTGGTAAGCTGTACCGGGTTCCTTTAATGAGCGTAATGCGGGGGCTTTGACTTTATCAAGGAAAAGATTTTCGCCTAATAGCCAATTAGACTCGTTTGCACTTTCGTTATTAACAAACTGTTTTACCATGATGGCAATAACATCCGCTACCGATTCATTCAGTGCACCAGATTGAAATACATAATCGAAATCTGCTTGAGAACTAATATAACCATGGGAAAGTTCGTGGGCTACTATATCAATATCATTGTAGAAAGGGCCAAAAGTTTTACCATCACCATCCCCAAAGAAAATAGCTTGAGAATTCCAAAATGCATTGGCGTAATTTGAACCATAATGAATGACCGCATTAATATCAGTATCACATCCAAACATTTTATCTATGTTTAATTTCTCTTCAAAAAATGAACGAATGATCCCGATGGAATGAAAAACATGGTGCGCAGCCATGCTAGGTGCAACGGTATCTTCTTCTTGCATAACAATGGAGAAATCTTGATGAGGCATGTGCTGATCTGTTGGCATTTTATCACGGCTGCAAATAGGTAGATCAGAATGGTTGTGATATCTATCTTCCCTGCGTTTTTTAGCATCTCTAATGATTCGATTATAGCTTTTAGTGTTACCACTAGCGCAGGAAAATAAACTTCTCTGGTATGCCGCATCTTCTTCTGAATAAGTGCGACTCATAATTTCATTAATATGGTTAAGTGTATTTTTTAAATGTATGCACTGAGTTTCTTTATAGAAATTAGAAACTAAACAAGGTGATAACAGTGAACGTCCAAGAATTTTACTCATAATTGACTCCATTTCATGTGGGTGAAATGGAATCATAAACTGCTAATGAGATAAATGTAACTGGTTGATAATTAAGGTTTTTAAGTAATTACTGCTAATTTATATTAGAGTTATAATCTCGACTCGTTACTGTTTTATTACATAAACTTGTGCCATTAGTTATTTGTCTAGCCACTCTTTTCCCAAAACTAAAAAGTCTGTATACAACTTGGCTTCTGGGCTGTCGGCTTCAGGATGATAATCATATTCCCAGCGGACTAATGGTGGCATGGACATCAAAATAGATTCAGTACGGCCTCCACTTTGTAAACCAAATAAAGTTCCTCTATCCCACACTAAGTTAAATTCTACGTAGCGGCCACGGCGATATAATTGAAATTGCCGTTCTCTATCACCCCATGAATGGGTTCGACGTTTTTCAACAATAGGTGCGTAGGCTTGTAAAAAACCATTTCCAACATCACGGGTGAAATTGAAACAAGTCTCAAAGTCATCCTGATTTAAGTCGTCAAAGAATAGGCCGCCAACACCGCGTGGCTCATTACGATGTTTTAGATAAAAATACTCGTCGCACCATTTTTTATATTTAGAATAAATATCAGCGCCATAGGGTGTACAGAGGTCTCTGGCAACGGTATGCCAATGAATGACATCTTCGTTGAAACCATAATAAGGCGTTAAATCAAATCCCCCACCAAACCACCATACAGGCTCACAACCTTCTTTTTCGGCAATAAAAAAACGCACATTGGCGTGAGTGGTTGGAATATAAGGATTTAGGGGGTGAATGACTAAAGAAACGCCCATTGCTTGATAACTACGACCTGCAAGTTCAGGGCGATGAGCGGAAGCGGAGGCGGGGAGTTTTTCACCTTTGATATGCGAAAAATTTACACCGGCTTGCTCAAAAATTGCACCATTCGTCAAGACACGGCTACGTCCACCACCACCTTCAGAGCGTTCCCATGTTTGTTCTAGAAAAGTTTCTTTACCATCGAGTTCAGTGAGTTTTTGGCAAATCGTCTCTTGCAAGCTTTGCAAAAAGGATTTTACACGAGCAATATCAGGGTAATTCATTGTTTTTTAATAGAACCATCAGCAAAAAATAATGGGTAAAGTATACCCTTTTGAACTAAAAAAGGCATATTGAATATTGATTGTGTTTAAAAAGCAGTGATAATGACAGAAAGCTCAGTTTAATTGGATAATTATTATGGAAATACGTATTTTCCGCCAAAGTGATTATGAAGAAGTCATTACGTTGTGGGAACGCTGTGATTTGAATGAATCTACAGGGGATCCTGAACTTGATATTGAGCGTAAATTACAATGTGGCGCAGATCTTTTTTTGGTTGCTGAAGTGACAGGTGAAGTGGTTGGTACCATTATGGGAGGCTATGATGGCATTCGCGGAACGGCTGTTTATTTAGCGGTTCATCCCGAGTACCGTGGTCGTGGGATCGCAAACGCGTTGGTAAGCCGTCTCGAAAAAAAATTAATCGCACGAGGCTGTGCAAAAATTGAATTATTGCTGAATGAAGAATTTGATGAGGCAACCTGTATGTTTGAAAAAATGTTGTATGAAGAAGAGCAGCCTGTGCGTCTGATTTATTCTAAAAAGTTATCTCATGACACCGATTTTTAAGTGTATTGACCTTATATAGAGATATTTTCTTGAATGTTTCTTTAAATAGGTTGTCACAGTATGGATTACACAACCGATTTAAGAGGATGCTATGTCTCAAAGTACAATGTCCCAAAATACAATGGAAAATGTCAGTATTATGGCAAAAATGTTAAAGGTAACCCTACTCGTGGGCACTGTATTATTGTCAGGTTGTGCAGGTACAAGTGCTTTTTCGCCATCGACTTGGTTTACGTCACCATTGACTTGGTTTAGTAGTCCATTGGTCGTGTCAGATTCAGGTGTCGGTCAAGTGACGAGTATGACGCCAATGAAAATGGATATTGTTAAAGAGCAACTTGATGACCGCTATACAATGAGAAGTGGGATGCAAATGGAAAATGGCGATGTGGTGACTATTTTCCAAGGTATTGATGATGAAAAAATTAAAATTGAAGTCATCGGGCCAGAGAATGGGTATGTTTCACGCATTATCATTAGCGACCCTGATGTAGTGACTGAATGGGATACTAAAGTGGGTACTTCATTTAGCGATATTTATGATAAAGCTTTTGGAGTTTGCGTACTTGGCGCCAGAATGAATGATATACCTACGGTTGAATGTACCGCAAAGCAAAGCAAAAAAGTGGTTTATCGATTTAGTGGTAAGTGGCATGGACCTGAAAATTTAATGCCTTCAGATAGTGACCTTAAAGACTGGCAAGTTTCACAAATTATTTGGACCAAGTAATTATCTTCTTTTGCAAAATGCCGTAAGCGAATCAAACGTTTACGGTATTATCTTTTTAATATTCCTCATCATTTTCCCTTCCTCAATATTCAGCCTTATAATAGAGGTTAAATTTCTATCAAGTCTTGCGCTAAAACAAGGTGAAAATAGCAATTAATAGGATAATATAGGTTATATAGCGTTAGATAACATATTCATTTTACGAGGTTTATAGCATGTCGCATTCCCAAAGTGGTATTTTGAAAGAACATAGTCGTTTCGGTATATTTATTGAAGCAATGGTTGAAGGCTCTCTGGACGATGTGAAATTAGCCTGTAAGCATTTCGTTGATGAACTGACGAAGTTACAATCAAAGTACCCAGATGACCGCCTTGGTGCCGTCATTGCGTTTGGCTCAGAAGTTTGGAAGCAACTTGGGCAGGCACAAAGTGCCCCTGAATTAAAACCATTTAGAGCGCTAGGCAAAGGGTTAGCACCAGCAACCCAAAGAGATTTATTTATCCATATTCAGTCATTACGCCATGATATTAATTTTTCATTGGCCCAAGCCGCATTAAAAGCATTCGGAAAATCAATTCAAGTTGTGGAAGAAATTCATGGTTTCCGTTGGGTGGATGACCGCGACTTAAGTGGCTTTATTGATGGCACTGAAAATCCGCAAGGAGAAGAAATTGCTGAAGTGACATTAATTGATAACGGCAATGATAAAGGCGGAAGCTATGTATTAGTGCAACGCTATGAACATGACTTGAAGAAATGGGATCGTTTTTCAGAGCACGAACAAGAAAAAATGATTGGTCGTACAAAACATGATAGCGTCGAGTTAGATGAAGACGTGCGTAATGTGACTTCTCACGTTTCTCGTGTGGTGATTGAAGAAGACGGTGAAGAGTTGTCAATTATGCGCCACAGCCTGCCATACGGTACTGCAAGTGGTAAGCATGGACTCTTTTTTATTGCCTATTGTGCAACGCTACATAATATTGAAAAACAATTACTCAGTATGTTTGGGGAACAAGACGGCAAATACGATGATCTGTTAAGAATGACGAAAGCTGTATCCGGTAGCTATTATTATGCGCCGTCGATAGAGGCGCTGACCTCCCTCTAAACTCGTTATATTTCAAATTGTAGCTTTTATTCATCCAAGTCGCATATTTGAGCATGCTTCTTGGGTGAATTTATTGTTACTTCGTTACAGCTCAAATTATTTGAAGTAATTTCTTAAACATATTTTCGATAAAAATAGAAAGCTAAATGAAAGGATCTTATTTATAACTCATTCAAATGAGCAGTATTCATATTGCTAACCTATTAAACTAAAAAGAGATGTTACTGCTTATTTCAATAATTTCTTTGATATTCTAATTTGATATATTAAATGGTGATTGATAACTACACAGTTATAACTAAAGCATATACAGTATTCTTCATCCTGTAGTTTTGGTTTAGTCACGAGTAGGTATCTAATGAAAAAAATGATTATCAAGAAAACAGCCTTAGCGAGCTTGGCGACATTTGCGCTCTTTGGTAGCTCACAACTTATTGCAGCCGAATTGCTGAACAGCTCTTATGATATTTCTCGTGAATTATTTGTCGCGCTAAATCCTGATTTCGAAAAACAATGGAATGAAGCGCATCCCAATGACAAGCTGACTATTAAACAATCTCATGCGGGCTCATCAAAGCAAGCTTTAGCTATTTTACAAGGCTTGAAAGCTGATGTGGTGACTTACAATCAAGTGACTGATGTCCAAATATTGCATGATAAAGGAAATTTGATCTCGGCAGATTGGCAGGCTCGTTTACCGAATAATAGCTCACCATACTATTCCACAATGGCTTTTTTAGTACGTAAAGGAAACCCAAAAGGGATTAAAACTTGGGATGATCTTGCGCGCGAAGATGTCAAACTTATCTTCCCTAATCCAAAAACATCCGGTAATGGGCGTTATACCTATTTAGCTGCATGGGGAGCATTTAACCAAGAGAATGCAGGTGACGTCAAAAAAACACGCGAACAAGTTAAACAATTTTTGAAAAACGTTGAAGTCTTTGATACTGGCGGTCGTGGTGCAACTACCTCCTTTATTGAACGAGGACTTGGGGATGTATTGATTAGTTTCGAATCAGAAGTGAATAATATTCGAACTCAGTACGGTGAGTCTGATTATGAGGTGATTGTTCCACCTGTCGATATTTTGGCTGAATTCCCGGTTGCTTGGGTCGATAAAAATGTGCAAAAAAATGGCTCGGAAGACGCCGCTAAAGCTTATCTGAATTATCTTTATAGCCCACAAGCACAACAAACAATTACTCGTTTTAATTATCGAGTTAACGATAAAACGGTAATGGCTGCGAATAAAGCTAAATTTCCTGAAACTAAGTTATTTACGGTCGAGTCGCAATTTGGAAGTTGGCCAAAAGTAATGGACGTACATTTTTCAACGGGCGGGGAGTTCGATGAACTAATGGCTCAAGGACGGCGTTAATGAGTAAGTCAGGAAAGCGTTTTCTGCCTGGATTTGGCTTAACACTTGGTAGCAGTTTACTTTATACCTGTTTGATTTTACTACTGCCACTGAGTGCATTGGTTATTCAGCTATCAGAAATGACATGGCAACAATATTGGGCGGTGATTAGTTATCCGCAAGTTGTCGCGGCCTATAAAGTTACTTTGCTGGCGGCACTGGTTGCAAGTCTATTTAATGCTGTTTTTGGCATGTTGCTGGCGTGGATACTAACGCGTTATCGCTTTCCTGGTCGATTATTTCTTGATGGTTTGGTCGATTTGCCTTTTGCTTTGCCTACCGCAGTTGCAGGGCTGACTTTGGCAACATTATTTGCAACGTCAGGTTGGTATGGTCAATACCTTCATCAGTTTGATATTAAAGTGGTGAATACTTGGTTAGGTATTGCTGTCGCGATGGCATTTACCAGTATCCCTTTCGTTGTTCGGACAGTGCAGCCTGTATTAGAAGAACTTGGGCCTGAATATGAAGAAGCCGCACAGACGTTGGGCGCTAGTCGTTGGCAGACTTTTCGGCGTGTTGTGCTACCCGAAGTTTCTCCTGCGTTACTGGCTGGAACGGTACTCTCATTTACCCGAAGTCTTGGCGAGTTTGGTGCAATTATCTTTATTGCGGGCAATATTGCATGGCAAACCGAAGTGGTTTCGCTCATGATTTTTAGTCAATTACAGCAATTTGATTACCCCGCAGCTAGTGCTGTTGCATCAGTGATTTTAGCGGTTTCATTACTCCTTCTATTTAGTGTCAATATGGTACAAAGTCGCTTTGGTAAAAGGTTAGGGGGTAAATAATGGCTCAAATCACACCGATATCGACAGCCGATAAATTACCTATTAATTGGGGTAAATGGAGTTTAATTGCGATAGGCATCTTTTTTTCTATTTTACTGTTAGTGATCCCTATTGTTTGGATTTTTATTACTGCATTTCAAAAAGGTTTAGATGCGGTTTTAATGAATTTAGGTAATGCGGATATGCTACATGCTATCGGCTTAACCGTGCTCATTGCATTAATCACAGTGCCCGTAAATTTGATTTTCGGTACTATGATGGCTTGGTTAGTGACGCGCTTTCATTTCCCAGGTAGGCAATTATTACTGACCTTAGTCGATATTCCTTTTGCAGTATCACCGGTTGTCGCTGGGCTCTTATATTTGTTGTTTTATGGCTCTAACAGTTGGTTTGGCAGCTGGTTAGAAGGATTCGATATTCAATTGATGTTCTCTTGGCCGGGTATGGCATTAGTAACAATTTTTGTGACTTGTCCATTTGTAGTTAGAGAGTTGGTTCCTTTAATGTTGAGCCAAGGAAGCCAAGAAGATGAAGCCGCAGTTTTGCTTGGTGCATCGGGTTGGAAAATGTTTTGGCGCGTGACATTACCTAACATTCGTTGGGCATTGCTATATGGCGTGGTGCTCACTAACGCAAGAGCCATCGGTGAGTTTGGTGCAGTTTCAGTAGTTTCAGGTTCTATTCGAGGTGAAACTTATACTCTGCCGTTACAAGTTGAATTATTGCATCAAGATTATAATACTGTTGGTGCCTTCACCGCGGCAGCAATCTTGGCATTGATGGCAATGCTTACCTTGATAGTCAAAAGCGCATTGCAATGGCATCTGAGCCGACAGCAATCCGAGTCAGGAGTCCATTAATTATGAGTATTGAAATTGAAAAAATTGGCAAATTCTTTGCTAAAACCGAAGTTTTAAATAATATTTCTTTGGATATTGCATCGGGTGAAATGGTGGCATTGTTAGGTCCATCAGGTTCAGGGAAAACAACTCTACTGAGGATTATTGCGGGATTAGAGCAACAAAGCCAAGGTACTTTACGTTTTCATGGGCATGATGTAAGCCGTATTCATGCCAAAGATCGCCGTGTTGGTTTTGTTTTTCAACATTACGCTCTTTTTCGTCATATGACCGTATTTGATAATGTCGCTTTTGGTTTAACCGTACTGCCAAGAAAAGAGCGCCCATCTGCACAAGCAATTAAACAAAAGGTGATGCAGCTACTAGATATGGTGCAATTGGCACATTTAGCATCACGCTATCCAGCACAGCTTTCCGGTGGTCAAAAACAGCGTGTTGCACTGGCGAGAGCCCTTGCAGTCGAGCCGCAAATTCTATTATTAGATGAACCTTTTGGCGCTTTAGATGCACAGGTTAGAGTTGAGTTGCGTCGATGGTTAAGACAATTACATGAAGAACTTAAATTTACCAGTGTCTTTGTTACTCATGACCAAGAAGAAGCCATGGAAGTGGCAGATAGAATTGTGGTGATGAGTCAAGGTGCGATTGAACAAGTCGGCACTCCAAATGATATTTGGCAGCACCCTGAAACGCGTTTTGTACTAGAGTTTATGGGGGAAGTGAATCAGTTGCATGGTCGTATTATTGGGTCGCAATTGCATATTGATAGTTATGAATTCCCACTAAACCATACCAGTGCGCATCAAGGTGATGTAGATGTCTTTTTAAGGCCTTGGGATATTTCATTGAAAACTGAAGTTGATGAACAGCATCGTTTACCGGTAAGAGTGACAGAATCTGGCCCAAGAGGGCACTTTTGGCAATTGACGGTCCAGCCGCTAGGTTGGAGTAAAGATCCTATTTCAGTTATTTGGCAAAACTCAAATACTATTCCACTTAGAGGGGAGCAGTATTTCCTCGGTAGCCAGCAAGCAAAAATCTACCAAGGTAAAACAGAATTATTATTTCCCCAATTAGCTCAAAGCGCATGAATATAAACTATTATTATCTATAGTTTCAATATATATAACACCAATAAATTGAACATTATTGGTGTTATATTCCTGAGTACCTTCCTGATTATATCCCTATCATTTACCCGTATATAAACCAATGAATTTTTATAAAGTCATTATGGTTGACGGTTCATTTAATTAATTGATATTCATTGATTTATTGGTTTTATTCCGCAAAAGAATAAGATTGGTAATATGATATTATTATTGTAATATATTATATCAATTCGCTATATCAACAATAGTAATAACAATAATCAACTCTATTTGTTAAATAATAAAAATGAATTTATTTCAGGTGTTCTGTTATTGATGTTGGGGTAGTATTTGTTATTAATTATAATAAATTAGTATAAGGAAAATGAAGTGTCAACTCTGGAACAGTTTATTGGCAATACACCATTAGTGAAACTTCAGCGTTTGACGCAAGGAATTGATGCTGAAATCTGGGTGAAATTAGAAGGGAATAACCCTGCTGGCTCAGTGAAGGATAGAGCTGCATTTTCAATGATCAATGAAGCAGAAAAACGTGGTGAAATTAAACCAGGTGATACATTGATTGAAGCGACAAGCGGTAATACGGGTATTGCATTGGCAATGATAGCCGCAGTCAAAGGGTACAAGTTAAAGTTGTTGATGCCTGAGAACATGAGTAAAGAGCGCCAAGCATCGATGAAAGCATATGGTGCAGAGCTATTGTTAGTAAATACGACGGTGGGGATGGAAGGGGCACGTGATTTGGCGAAAGAAATGGAGCAAAGGGGAGAGGGGAAAGTATTAGATCAATTTAATAACCCTGATAATCCATTAGCGCATTTTAACACCACAGGACCTGAAATCTGGCAGCAAACAAAAGGTCGTCTTACTCATTTTGTTTCAAGTATGGGAACAACGGGCACTATTACGGGTGTTAGCCGCTATTTAAAATCTCAATCTGAGCATGTGCATATTGTTGGGTTACAGCCAGCAGAAAAAAGTCAAATTCCGGGAATTCGACGTTGGTCACCGGGGTATCTACCGGGTATTTTTGACAGTGAACTGGTCGATAGCGTATTGGATATTAATCAGCAAGATGCTGAGGACACGATGAGAGCGCTAGCAAGGCTAGAGGGTATTTTCTGTGGCGTTAGCTCAGGTGGTGCAGTTGCAGGGGCTCTACGAGTCGCTAAGGCGAATCCTGGTGCAATTATTGTTGCTATCATTTGTGATAGAGGCGATCGTTATTTATCAACAGGCGTTTTTGATAGCTAATTAATCATGCGCGGCGGGCTTAAAGATAAGTGCGTAGAAGATATAATGATGATTTAAAAACGAATAAATCTAAACCATCAGATGTAATATTTTGCATCTGATGGTTTTTTAACACCGGAATCAAAAAAAACGTGAATGATAATTCACTATTTTTTAATGCGCATGATAACGGTTTCACCTACGGTTACTGAACCGCTAAGTTTAGTCAATTCTTTGATTTCATCCATGTTAGAAATCACAACTGGTGTAAGAACTGATTTGGCTTTTTCTTCTAACAGCGCTAAATCAAACTCGATTACCAAATCGCCTTTCTTCACTGTTTGTCCTTCTTCAGCGATACGCTTAAAGCCTTCGCCTTTGAGTTCAACGGTATCAATACCGAAGTGAACAAAGAGTTCTATGCCATCATCCGATTCAATGGAAAATGCATGGTTGGTTTCAAAAATTTTACCGATGGTACCATCAACAGGTGCAACAATTTTATTGCCAGCAGGTTTAATAGCAATACCATCACCGACGATTTTTTCTGCGAACACAACGTCTGGAACATCTTCAATATTGACGATTTCACCTGAAATAGGTGCAACAATCTCAATACTGCCACTGCTACTTTTGTCTTCCGAAACTAGTGATTTCAGTTTGTCAAACAGACCCATGGACCTTCTCCTAATCGTTTATATGGGACCGAACTAATGCGCTGTTCCTCGGGGCTGTTGAACTATGATGCTTATTTTTTGTTGTCGGTTATCAGGTATAGCGCTTGATTAATCAGCGAAGATGAAAATTGGCTGCAATTTACGCAATAGCTAATACAAGATGACTAACAAAAATTGCCCTTCGGGTTCGATTAAAAAGCGTTTTGCATAAATTGAGTTGTAATCGCCTAAGTAGCCCACTTCTCATCTTAATTAAAACGCCTTTACACCGAACAAAATTAACTTTTAAAAGTTAACAGCTCCTAGCATAACGTTTTTTCTTGGATAAAGGTATCAACAAGTTTCATCAATTCATCTGCCGTTGGCTGAGCAAGGGCTTGTTCAGCTAATGCTTTAGTATCAGAGAAATTTGCATTACGAATTAATTTCTTGATACGCGGAATTGAAATTGCACTCATACTAAACTCATCAAGTCCCATGCCAAGTAGCAGCAAGGTTGCACGTTCGTCACCGGCTAATTCACCGCACATACCCGTCCATTTGCCTTCAGCGTGAGAAGCGTCGATAACTTGTTTAATCAAGTTGAGGACGGCTGGAGACATTGGGTTGTACAGATGAGAAATTAACTCATTACCACGGTCAACTGC
Organism: Providencia sp.; assembly: GCF_052096715.1. Taxonomy (NCBI): domain Bacteria; kingdom Pseudomonadati; phylum Pseudomonadota; class Gammaproteobacteria; order Enterobacterales; family Morganellaceae; genus Providencia; species Providencia sp. The sequence continues at coordinate 13,069 of NZ_JBQDNB010000011.1, read as the reverse complement.
CAAGGTATATTGAGTCAGATCGTTTGTTCCAATACTAAAGAAATCAACTTCTTTTGCCAAGTGATGGGCAATAACGGCAGCAGCTGGCGTTTCGACCATCACACCAACCTCGATTGATTCATCAAATGCTTTATTTTCTTCACGTAGCTGAGTTTTAAGTAACTCAAGCTCTGCTTTTAGTTCACGGACTTCTTCAACAGAAATGACCATTGGGAACATGATACGCAGTTTACCAAATTTAGATGCTCTTAAAATAGCACGTAATTGGGCGTGTAGAATTTCTTTGCGATCAAGACAAATACGAATTGCACGCCAGCCGAGAAATGGGTTCTCTTCTTTTGGTAAATTCATATAAGGTAGATCTTTGTCGCCACCAATGTCCATGGTACGAACAATAACTGCTTGGCTACCCATCCCTTCAGCGACGGCTTTGTAGGCTTGGAATTGTTCTTCTTCTGTTGGTAGAGAGTCTCTATCCATAAATAAAAATTCGGTGCGATATAGACCAACACCTTCTGCACCATTACGTTCAGCACCTGCGATATCACGGACAGTACCGATATTGGCGCAAACTTCAACTTGGTGACCATCAAGCGTAATTGCCGGCAAGTCTTTTAATTTAACTAACTCTTCTTTTTCTTGCAGGTATTCTTCTTTGAAAGCTTTAAGTTTGTCGATATCGGCTTCAGATGGATTAAGGTAAATTTCATTATTTACACCATCTAAAATGACGTAATCGCCATTCTTGATTTTACTTGTGGCATCAGAAGTACCCACAATTGCAGGGAGCTCAAGTGAGCGAGCCATGATAGAGGTATGTGATGTACGACCACCTAAATCAGTGATAAAGCCTAATACTTTATCTAAATTTAGTTGAGCTGTTTCAGAAGGGGTTAAATCCGCTGCGACTAAAATAACTTCTTTGTCGATTGCACTTAAATCAACAATAGGCATATTTAAAATATTTTTTAGCAGACGCTTACCAATGTCACGCACGTCAGCTGCGCGTTCTTTAAGATATTCATCTTCAAGAGCTTCGAGCGCTTGGGCTTGATCTTCTATTACTGAGTATGCAGCAGCATCAGCTGTTTTTTTGTCGCCTTTGATGAGAGTCACAATTTCTTGCTCAAGCTCTTCATCTTCTAACAACATAATATGACCTTCAAAAATCTCAGCTTTTTCCGCACCAAGATTTTTTTCGGCTTTCTCTTTAATGAGGCTGAGTTGTTCGGCTGATTTGTTTCTTCCTTCAATAAAGCGTTGAATTTCTTTTTCTATCTGATCATCAGCAATTTTTTTTGTGCTAACAAGAATAGGATCTTCTTTGAGGATCAAAGCCTGACCAAAAGCAAAACCTGGGGATACTAAAATTCCTGAAATCATAATATTACCTTACTACTGGTAGAAGTTCTGATGTTGCAGAGACAACAGTAATGATAAGTGATTAAACAGATATCCCCGAATGATTACATTCAGGGAAGAGATTTAAATCTGTAAAACTGACGCTCTTGCGTGCAAGATTATTCCAATTCACCCATCAGTTTAACTAAGAATTCTACTGCTTCTTTTTCATCTTCGCCTTCGGCTGAAATCGTCACAACAGTGCCTTGAGTCAAACCTAGAGTTTGTAATTTAAACAAACTTTTCGCGCTAGCTGATTTGCCATTAGAAATCAAAGAAATATCAGAAGTGAATGCTTTGGCTTCTTTCACAAATTGCGCTGCTGGACGGGTATGTAGACCATTTGGTGCTGTAATAGTGACTTCTTGCTGGAACATATTATTTCCTCAATAGCTTTAGTTTTTTATAATTACCCAGCTATTGTAGATGAAATATGCTGGGTTTGCGTATAAGTTAGATTATTAACTCGCAAAAAGGTTTCCTATTTTATTCGATATTGACCTTTTTTCTATCTTTTACCGGAAAATCAATTGGTAACGGCTAACAAAATATCTGTCTTAAACCTGATATACAATAGCTTAAAAATTGATTAATTTCGCGGTGCAAAATAATTGGTATATGTAATACTAAACCCAGAATTATAAATCATCTCAATCCGTGCTAAACTTTGATCTCTGCCACAAAAAAAGCACCAATTAGGTGCTTTTTTAACGAATAATTAACGAATTCAATACTATTCTGCTGAAATATCTGCGAACAAGACAGTTGATAAATAACGCTCACCTGATGAAGGCAAAATAACGACAATGTTTTTGTCTTTGAACTCGGGCTCTGCGGAAAGTTTAACGGCAGCGGCAACCGCAGCACCCGAAGAGATCCCCGCTAAAATACCTTCTTTTTTCATTAATTCACGCGCGGTTTCTATTGCTTCGTCATCTGTAATCTTAAAGACCTTATCAAGTAGTGTCAGGTCTAAGTTGCCAGGAATAAAGCCCGCTCCAATTCCTTGAATCTTATGTGGGCCGGGTTTAATTTCTTCTCCAGCAAGCGCTTGGCTTATGACTGGTGAGGTCTCAGGTTCAACAGCAACGATAGTGACATTCTTACCTTTAGTTTTTTTCAGATATCGAGCAATACCCGTGACTGTACCACCAGTACCTACGCCCGCTATCACCACATCCACATTGCCGTCTGTATCTTCCCAAATTTCTGGGCCCGTTGTTTTTTCGTGGATTTCAGGGTTTGCAGGGTTATTAAATTGCTGTAATAACAGATATTTTTTAGGGTTGCTATTAACTATTTCTTCAGCTTTGGCAATCGCCCCTTTCATGCCTTTTGCTCCCTCGGTTAATATTAAATTAGCCCCGAGTGCCTTTAGTAATTTACGACGTTCAATACTCATGGTTTCAGGCATAGTGAGGGTTAATTTATAGCCCCTTGCAGCCGCGACATAAGCGAGCGCAATACCGGTATTACCACTGGTTGGTTCAACTAATTCTTTATCTTTGGTGAGAAGTCCTTTTTTCTCTGCATCCCAAATCATGTTTGCCCCAATACGGCATTTCACACTAAAACTTGGATTACGAGATTCCACTTTTGCCAAAATCTTACCATTACCAAAATGCTTTAGGCGTACTAATGGTGTGTGACCAATGGTTAACGAATTATCTTCATAAATTTTGCTCATGGGATATCCTTAAAATAAAGCGGTTAGCCTGAATATTTTTAACGTCCAAATTCAATATACCCTAAATAATTCAAATTACTGGTGAGTTACGTATGAAAATTATCCTAATTCAGCGTATCGAAGTATGCGATTTTGGTGAAAAAGTGAAAATAACACCACGGTAATTTGAAGTATAACGAGTATGATTCAACATACGTGAAGAATGGGTTAATGCAAATATGATTTGAATATAAGCTTATAACGATTCGCTATTTTATATTCAATAGTTCTATGCACATAAGCATTTGTATTGAAGTTAATGATTAATACTTGAACTATTTAGATGGCTATTTATTGATATTATTAAAGAATGATTGCTTTGAGAGCACATGTGCAGGTCATCCTACACATGTGCTAAGAAATGACTATATCGAAACTACTGTACTTAGAAACTAATAGCGTGAATAGCGCTCGCGATAGCGATCAACCCACATGAGGGTCGCACCACAAACCGCCACTGGCATGATGACTAAGTTAACAAAAGGCACCATCATGAGAAGGCTAATGACACCACCAAATTGAATGTTTTTCATGCGATCTTTGGCGAGTGCTTGTTTCATTTCACTGAAACCAACCCGATGATTATCAAAAGGATAATCACAATATTGAACAGACATCATCCAAGCTCCGAATAAAAACCACAACACCGGAGCGACAGTCTGACCGATACCTGGGATCATAAATAAAATTAGCAGGCCAATAGCACGGGGTAAATAATAACCTATACGGACTAATTCTCGCTTCATCATGCGAGGGACATCTTTTAATAGTTCCGCGACGCCAGCATCAGGTGCCGGAATACCGGTTAGCTCAGCTTCAAGCTTTTCGGATAACCAGCCATTAAATGGCGCGGCAATAATATTTGCCACGGTCGTAAAAAAATAACTGAAGACTAGTAAAATAGAGATGACAGCGACAGGCCAAATAAGATAATTAAGCCATTGCAACCAGTCAGGAATATAACTCATGACTTGTTCTATCCAGCCACCTAGTTTACTGTACAACCACCAAAAAGCGCCCCCTAAAAAAACAATATTGGCGATTAGAGGCAAAATAACAAAACGCTTAATACCGGGACGAGTGACGAGTCGCCATCCTTGAGCGAAATAATAAAAGCCAGAATGTGCTTTTTGTGGCGAAAATGTCGATTGGGTCATACTTCTTGTTCTCTCCTTTTCAGTTGACCCTGTATCATATAGATATGATTTTGTGCTGACTAGCCATTATTTGCTTAAAAAAGCAGCAAACGAAAGCAGAATATTCTCTTTATTGTAAGAAAATCGTTCTGAGGGTTGCACTTAGAGCGATTGACAAATAATCTTAAGGTAGTTTCCGCCGTAAAGGCATAATTATTCATCAACTAGAGATAGCAGCGATGCAGGATTTGCGTCTGATATTAGTGGTCGTAGGTGCGATAGCCATAGTCGCTTTATTACTGCATGGTTTATGGACCAGCCGTAAAGAGCGCTCTAAGTTATTTCGCGATAAACCCGCAAAACGTAGGAAAAGTGACGTTCAAGAGAATTCGTCAGATTATGATGATTCTGCGTTATTTACCGAAAAACAGTCAACATCAGGGGCTTCTGCCCAACCTGTTGCGTCTGAACCTGTACATCAGGTAAAAGAAGCGACTCGTGTTGAACCCAATATACAGTCACCATCAACAATTGAACGTGAAGTTGAACCTGAGCTAAAAGTTAGGCCAGAAAGCACGGTTCAATTAGCCAATCAAGCTCATGTAGAAAATAATGTGCGTGCTGAGCCTGTTGCTTCTCATGAAAATAGTAGACCTGAGCAACTGACGATTAATATGGCTGAAGAAAGGGCTGAACTTCCTGAAGTGAATATTCGTCCAGTCAATGGTGAACCGACGGAACCTTATTTTGATACGAACTTATCTCATAAGGAACCTCAGCCAGTACATCATGAACAAAATGCAGTGCATGTTGAGGCGAAAACTGAATCACAGGCAGCACCTTCAACAGCCGCATCTACAGCAAGTAGTAAGGAAACTGTTCTAGTCCTTCATGTTGCAGCGCATCAGGGACAAGAGTTACAAGGTGATGCTTTATTGCAAAGTATTTTGCAGGCAGGTTTCCAGTTTGGCGAAATGCAAATTTTCCATCGCCATGTTAGTCCGTCGGGTACCGGGCCTGTTTTGTTTAGTTTAGCTAACATGGTTAAACCGGGCTCATTTGATCCTGAAACGATGACTGACTTTACTACCCCTGGTGTTTCCATGTTTATGATGGTGCCATCTTATGGTGAAGCCGCGCAAAACTTCAAGTTAATGCTACAAGCTGCGCAGCGTATTGCTTCTGATGCAGGTGGTGTTGTGCTTGATGATGAACGAAAATTACTGACACCTCAAAAAATTGAGGTGTATCATGGTAGAATTAGAAACACGCTAAGTTAATTATACGTTTTTCAGAGACCCCCTTTTTAGGGGGTTTTTTATCGTTATTGGTGAGACATGACTACGAAACATTCTATTGAAGCTGTACAGCAATCTATCGAAGCGCTAAAACAACAATTACGCTATCACGAATATCAGTATCACGTATTGGATGCCCCAGAGATACCCGATGCGCAATACGATAAGCTGATGCAAGAACTTAAAGCACTTGAAGCTCAGCATCCTGAATTAATCACCAATGATTCACCAACTCAACGTGTCGGTGCGGCACCCTTAGCGGCCTTTGATACTGTTCGTCATGAAGTCCCAATGTTGTCATTAGATAACGTTTTTGATGAAGAAAGTTATTTATCATTTGATAAACGCATCAGAGACCGATTAAAAAATCACGATGAATTAACCTTTTGCTGTGAACTTAAATTAGATGGTCTTGCTGTAAGTTTACTCTATGAAAATGGTGAATTGGTACAAGCGGCGACTCGAGGTGATGGCAGTGTTGGCGAGAATATTACCGTTAACGTGAGAACCATTCGCGCTATTCCATTGCGTTTAACGGGGGATAATATTCCGGCTCGCGTTGAAATTCGTGGTGAAGTTTTTATGCCACAAAAAGGATTTGAAGCCTTAAATGAACTCGCACGTAAAACCGATGGGAAAGTCTTTGCTAATCCACGAAATGCAGCCGCAGGTTCATTGCGTCAGCTTGATCCTCGCATCACAGCTAAAAGGCCACTGACTTTTTATTGTTATGGTGTTGGGTTGGTGGAAGGAAATACCTTACCAGACACTCATTATGAGCGTTTAATGCAGTTCAAGGCATGGGGTTTGCCGGTGAGTGACTATGTGCAGTTGCGTGTAGGGCATCAGGCCGTATTAGATTTTTATCATGAAATTGAGCAAGTTCGCCCTCAGTTAGGTTTTGATATCGATGGCGTAGTGATTAAAGTTAATTCAATCGCGCTGCAAGAAGAGCTCGGTTTCGTATCGCGAGCACCTCGTTGGGCTACAGCATTTAAGTTTCCTGCTCAAGAGCAGATGACTTTACTTAAAGATGTTGAGTTCCAAGTTGGTCGAACAGGTGCAATAACACCCGTTGCGCGTCTTGAACCTGTGCAAGTGGCGGGGGTCATGGTCAGCAATGCAACCTTACACAATGCAGATGAAATTGAGCGCTTAGGTGTTCATATTGGTGATACTGTTGTGATCCGCCGGGCAGGGGATGTTATTCCACAGATTGTTAGTGTGGTGATGAGTGAACGCCCAGCCGATAGCCGCGCAATTGTATTTCCAACCCATTGCCCTGTTTGTGGTTCTGATGTGGAACGAGTTGAAGGCGAGGCGGTTGCACGCTGTACAGCAGGCCTTGTGTGTGGCGCGCAGCGTAAAGAAGCACTAAAACATTTTGTTTCTAGACGTGCTATGGATGTTGATGGCATGGGTGACAAAATCATTGATCAACTGGTTGAGAAAGAATACGTCAAAACACCGGCCGATCTATATCAGCTTAGCGCCGGTAAATTGACAGGTCTTGATAGAATGGGGCCAAAATCAGCTCAAAAACTTATTGATGCGCTTGAAAAATCGAAACAAACTACATTAGCGCGTTTTATTTATGCGCTCGGTATTCGGGAAGTCGGGGAAGCCACAGCAGCAAATCTTGCAGCTCATTATCATACTCTCGATGCGCTGATCGCTGCCGATGAAGATTCGTTAAAAACGGTACAAGATGTTGGCCATGTAGTGGCTAAGCATGTGGTGAATTTTTTCCGTGAAGAGCACAATCAGGCGGTGATTGCTGATTTAGTCGCTAAAGCTAATATTCAATGGCCAGAAGTTAAAGTGGTTAATAGTGAAGAAATTGATAGCCCGTTTGCCGGAAAAACGGTGGTATTGACTGGTTCAATGAATATTTTAACCCGTGATGAAGCAAAAGATAAATTGATAGCTTTAGGGGCAAAAGTTGCCGGTAGTGTATCCAAGAAAACAGATATGGTGATCGCAGGTGAAGCCGCCGGTTCTAAATTGGCGAAAGCGATTGAGCTTGGTATTAAAGTTATTGATGAAGAAGAATTGATTAATTTGCTCAATCTCTAGTTGTGAACTATATTTCTACACGGTGGCTATTGCCTTTATTTGGGTAATGGCTCACTGAGTTAATCTGATAAATCTTAATTCCGTTCTTGAAATGTGATCTGCCCCTTCTTTTTACAAAATACTCCTTCTTGGTTTTCATTTAAATGTGACATTCATCGCATTTAAATGTTACTTATTACATAGAATACGCACATAGACTGAATCTTAAATTTGTTGGAGTGGTAAATGACCTCGATCCTGCATTTCGTTTTATCCTTAGTAGTAATAGCCGCCCTTGCTATTTTAGCAAGTAGTAACCGTAAAGGGATCCGTCCTCGCTATGTGGTTCAACTACTTGTCATTCAAATTGCATTGGCATATTTGTTCCTTAAGTCGAATATTGGTGAATCCTTTGTTCTTGGTGTAGCGGGGGTATTTACCCATCTACTCGGATATGCGGCCGAAGGGACTAAATTTATTTTTGGTGGAATGATTGAAGGCAACTTAGCATTCTTCTTCTTACAAGTACTGTGCCCAATCATCTTCATTTCGGCATTGATCGGTATTTTACAACACATCAAAATCTTACCTATTATTATTCGCTTTATTGGTACCGTTTTATCAAAAGTGAATGGCATGGGTAAACTTGAGTCATTTAATGCTGTGAGCTCATTATTACTTGGCCAATCTGAAAACTTTATTGCTTATAAAGATCAGCTAAGCAGAATGTCAGAACGCAGAATGTACACCATGGCAGCAACTGCAATGTCAACGGTATCAATGTCTATCGTTGGTGCTTATATGACTATGCTAGAGCCTCGTTTCGTTGTTGCAGCATTGGTGCTTAACATGTTCGGTACCTTCGTTGTTCTATCATTAATCAATCCGTACTCACCTGAAGGTGAAGAAGATATTCAAATGATCAACTTACATGAAGGTCAAACCTTCTTTGAAATGTTGGGTGAATATATTCTTGCAGGCTTCAAAGTTGCGATGATAGTTTCTGCAATGTTGATTGGTTTCATTGCATTGATTGCAATGATTAATGGTATTTTCTCTGCTATTTTTGGTATCGATTTCCAAACTATGTTGGGTTATGTTTTCTATCCATTCGCATGGATATTAGGTATTCCAGCAGATGAGGCCCTGCAAGTAGGCGGCATCATGGCAGTTAAGATGGTAACAAATGAATTCGTGGCAATGGATGGCTTACAAGCAATCGCAGCGGGTCTATCTGAACGTTCTGTCGGTATATTGTCTGTATTCTTAGTCTCTTTTGCTAACTTCTCCTCTATCGGTATTATCGCTGGTGCAATTAAAGGTTTGGACGAAAAACAAGGTAATACAGTGGCACGTTTTGGACTGAAATTACTGTACGGTTCAACTTTAGTCAGCTTCTTGTCAGCCGCGGTAGTTGGATTGATTTTGTAAAACACAAATAAGTGTTAAAGTAAAAAACGGCGTTCATCTGAATGCCGTTTTTTTATTGTGGGAGACAAAATGGAAAAGCAAGATCTGATAGATATGGCAAATACCTATATGCCTTTTGGCAAATATAAAGGATGCATATTGATTGATTTGCCAGAGGAATATCTATTATGGTTTTATAAAAAAGGTGAATTTCCAGCTGGGCGTTTAGGACAACTGATGGAGATGGCGTTAGGATTAAAAATAGAAGGGCTAGATGGCCTTGTAAAGCCACTTAAGCGCAAGTAAGCAGTTACTGCTTACTTATGACCTAATGCGCTTGTAACCTTATTAGCGAGGGAAATAAAGAGCACTTGTTCTTCTTCGGTGAGAGCCTGTTGTATTTTCATCGCATTCTCTGTACGCCCTGTTGCTGCTCGTTGTAAAAAATCCTGTCCTGCATCTGTAAGGTGAGTGATAAATTCTCGTTTATCTTGTTTTGATTGGTATTGACTCACAAAATCATATGACTTCAAAACACGTAAAAATTTAGATAAATTTTGTCGTGAGATACCAAGTAGTTGACTTAATTGCCCCGGTGTCAAATCGCCTTTCAGACGTAATATCTCAAGTACATCATACTGACCCCAAGTGACTTGCTCCGGTGTAAAACTTATTCGGCGTGCGACAAGGGTACATTGTAGCAATGACAATGCATCTTCAAGCTTATTAGACATAATTGCCTCTCTATTATTCTTTATTTAAGTATAACGACATTGTAAACATAAAACGAGTGATTGATTAACTTTAGTTAATCAAATATAGTCAATGAAATATAATTAACTAAAGTTAATCATGTGGGGGTTAAGAAATGCAAGATTTTACGAATAAGATAGCGATGGTAACGGGAGCGTCAACAGGGGTAGGGGAAGGAATCGCACAATATTTATATCTATGCGGCGCAACAGTGATCATCACAGGACGTCACAAAGGGTCATTGATTGAAGCGGCTAAGAGAATCGATGAAAAACAACAAAAAGTTATTCCAATGGTCATGGATGTGACCGATGCTGAAGCCTTTAAGGCGACAATAAACGCCATTGAGAAGCAACTCGGTGGATTGCATTACTTGGTGAATAATGCAGGGGTTACCGGCCCTCATGGCGTATCTGTGGAAGACTACCCATTAGAAGCTTGGCATGAAGTGATTAATACCGATATTAACGGTACATTTTACGGCTTGAAATACGGTATTCCGGCTATCATACGCAGTGGTGGTGGCGCAGTTGTTAATTTATCAGCCTGTAATGGTGTCGTCGGGATAGCGGGCATTGCACCTTATACTGCGGCGAAACATGCGGTAGTAGGTTTAACGCGCTCAACGGCGCTAGAGTATGCTAAAAAAGGAGTTAGAGTTAATGCTATTGGTCCCGGTTATGTGGAGACGCCAAATATTGCTGCATTACCACAAGCCACACAGGCGTGGATGGCATCAACCCATCCGATGGGCCGTATGGCACAGCGAGACGAAATAGCTAAGACGGTTGGATTTTTATTATCCGAAGACAGTAGCTTTATTACTGGCGCATTTATTCCTATTGATGGTGGTTATACTGCACAGTGATACACATAGGATTAAATATAGAACGCAGTATTGCATCGTTAATTTTAGGGAATTTTAAATCAGGAAGGCTTATAAAATAGTGGTGGAGCTAAGCGGGATCGAACCGCTGACCTCTTGCATGCCATGCAAGCGCTCTCCCAGCTGAGCTATAGCCCCAATTTGTTGATTTTTGCTGTATTTAAATTCAGGTTTAAATACGAGCCATCTAATAGGGAATTAGATGGTGGAGCTAAGCGGGATCGAACCGCTGACCTCTTGCATGCCATGCAAGCGCTCTCCCAGCTGAGCTATAGCCCCAAACAAAATCTTTTGGACGGGAGGCATCATATTCAAGCTAGGTTGGGGTGTCAATAAAATAATGTGGTTTTTAAGTTTAATTGCTGAAATATAGAACATTTTGCAATCAAATAGAAATTAGCACTTGAAAGAATAGCAAGGAATTACCCTCTCAGTAAATGAGAGGGTAATTTGAACAATTATTGAGTAGAATTATTGTGCAGAGGCTTCGCGCTGCGCAATAAAATCTAATGCTTTATCGATACGAGCAATTGAGCGAGATTGGCCAATCGCATGTACAGTCACATCGAGTCCTGGAGATTGGCCAGCACCTGTCACCGCGACGCGCAATGGCATACCAACTTTACCCATTCCCACGTCTAATTCAGCTGCTGTTGCTTCAATGGCTTGGTGAACATTTTCAGCTGTCCAATCCGTGATCGTGGCGAGTTTTGCTTTAACAACCTCTAAAGGTTGACGAGCTACAGGGCGTAAATGTTTTTTCGCTGCGTCAGCATCAAACTCATCAAAATCTTGATAGAAATAGTGGCAAGACTCAGCCATTTCTTTCAATGTTTTGCAACGCTCACCAAGTAATTTAATTAATTCAACGAGCTGAGGACCTGTGCTGGTATCAATGTTTTGTTGCTCAATATGCCATGCAAGGTGTACGGCAACTTCTTCAGCAGGCAAGTTATTGATGTAATGGTGATTTAGCCACAATAATTTATCAGTATTAAATGCACTCGCAGATTTGCTAATGGCATCTAAGCTGAAGTATTGAGTCATTTCCTCAATAGTAAAGATCTCTTGGTCGCCATGTGACCAACCGAGTCTGACTAAGTAATTCAGTAACGCTTGTGGTAGATAACCATCATCGCGGTATTGCATCACACTCACAGCACCATGGCGTTTAGATAGTTTTTTACCGTCATCACCTAAAATCATTGAGACATGAGCATACTCAGGTACAGGAGCCCCTAAGGCTTTTAAGATATTAATTTGACGTGGGGTATTATTAATATGATCTTCACCACGAATAACGTGAGTGATTTCCATATCCCAGTCATCAATAACAACACAAAAGTTGTAAGTTGGAGAACCATCAGTGCGGCGAATAATTAAGTCGTCAAGTTCTTGGTTGCTAAATTCGATTGGCCCACGAATGGTGTCATTGAAAATAACAGAACCCTCTTGAGGATTACGAAAACGAACAACATGGGGTTCACTCGGTGTATGGTTATGTGCATGGTCACGACAGCAGCCGTCATAACGAGGCTTTTCGTTATCGGCCATTTGCTGTTCACGTAATGCTTCTAAACGCTCTTTAGAGCAATAGCAGTGATAAGCGGTGCCAGCTTCTAACATTTGGTCAATGACAGCGTTATAGCGGTCAAAGCGCTTAGTTTGATAATAAGGGCCTTCATCCCAATTTAAATTCAACCAGTTCATACCGTCCATAATGGCATCGATAGCTTCCTGAGTTGAACGTTCTAAGTCGGTGTCTTCAATACGCAGGACAAATTCGCCCTGATTGTGGCGACTAAATAACCAGGAGTAGAGGGCGGTACGAGCACCACCGACATGCAGGTAGCCTGTTGGACTTGGTGCAAAACGGGTTTTGATTTTACTCATCGAGATTGCCTTAATTGCGAAACGTGATTTTTTTACGCTTTTATATGTTCACCGATTTACAGAATAACTAAGATGTTCAAACGAATGATGTCTGGTATCAAAGATTACACATTACTAATAAATGATGTGAATTATTCTGTCGTGAAACTCATTAGCATTGCTAAAAATGTTTATCTATTCTATCACCCTGTAATGATTCCTCAATCAGGTTATCGCTTTACAGTGAAAGAAAACGATAAATTGAGTGAAAATATGCTCAAGAAGCGTGATAGAAAATAAAATCTGTCATTTTTACGATGATTGATGAGGATGTTATTGTAGATAATTGATTAAATAGGAAGCTTTGTTGGTGAATATTGAAACATCTTGCTTATTTTTGCAACGAACAGAAAAAATCTATTCAAAAACCGTTGACTCACAACGTAGTATCCCTATAATGCACCTCCATCGACGACAGGGCGATTAGCTCAGTTGGTAGAGCACCTCCCTTACAAGGAGGGGGTCAGTGGTT
>NZ_JBQDNB010000010.1:0-141104 GCF_052096715.1 Providencia sp. | reverse complement strand
GAAGCGGAACGATTAGCGAAAGAAGAGGCTGAGCGTATTGCTGAGGAAGCAGAAAAGGCGAAGTTGGAAGCAATAGAACAAACAGCAGAATAATAAAAATTGAAGCGCCAGCTCGAGTAGTTGGCGCTTTTAGATGTATTAGCTTAGACTTGCACTGACAGAACTTGTAGGTAGAACACTATTAAACCTAGCAGTCTGGTCTGAGCGAGGAGCGGAAATAAACATATCTGTTAAAGTGGCTAAATTTAGCTATCCACTACAGTGTTTGGTGACTGTTCAGGACTATGGGCATACATTGCCGATGCTTACACAGTGCATACATAGCCGATAATAGGAACAAAATCTGGCATTTAAGTGTATTGATATATAAATTTTTTAAATGCAACACCTCTTAAGATACCCCCAAAAAGCACCCTCACAATGGTTTTGTTATCTTTTTTATGCGCAATTTGACTTAGACCTAACGTAATTTCATTAACTAATGGTTAAGATAGATACGTGGCCGATTCACCCTTAAGTTTAAATTTTTCAAAAAGGACTCCTAAAACCTGAGAGTGAAAAAACAAACTGAACTCAGTCAATTTTTGTCTGAACTAAATAAAGAATCAGACCGTGACTCAGTACTAATGGCTTCATCTATTTTCGATGAGTGGTTATGCGAGATCATCCACGCTCACTATGGACTACCTTTTTATAGTCGAGTACTCATGACCGCTAAAAATGCAGTTTAGCTAACAACTAGAGTGGCTTTTGTTTATAGATTAAAGCCTAATATTTGAATACACAACTTTATGGAAATAATAAATCAATTATGAATTTTTTACAGCAATTCAAATGCCATGTTTGTGACGTAGTTATTGATGTAAGAATAGGTATGTCTAATCGCGATATACAGCCGTTCCAATTCGCATGTCCAAAATGCGAGAATAATATATCTTTTACTCTTGGGGTTGGGGAGCCGATATTCAACGGTGCAGAACTTATAGAAAATAATGACTTTGGCACTACAAACCCTTTCATCGATTTGCATTTAGACTTCCCCGTCGATTTTGGAAAGTACGAAATAGGTAAAACAGCATTTTTAAAAGTAACGAGTGCAATTGGTGGTGATAAATACTTAATACTGAACGATCATCTGAATGGAATGAATTATATTTATAAACATCGTGATAAACTTCAGCGAGTCATCACTCAATACAAACAAGGAAATTACAATACGTTCAGCAACCTAATGAAAGAATTACCTACTTTAAAGAAACCTCGCTCATTAAAAATACAAGATATACTTTCAGCACTCTATTCAGCAACTTCTGCAATGTCATTTCCTTTTACAATACATGTACATAATGCTGAAATTAGCGAAAAAATGCCTGAATTACTACATTACATTCAGCAAAGCCATCGTAAACAACTAAACGATTTTTTAGATAAAATTATCAAAAGTGGATTTCTGAAAAGCTTGCATTTTGATTGTTTAAGTCTTTACCCCAAAATGCTTGACTTTGAACTCCCATCACGCCCAGCTCTTTACTATGACTATGATAAAACAGTATATTTATCTATGATTCCTGCTCGAGTTTCTACGGCTGAATTTGAGGATTGCAATAATTTCTACAAAGATTTGTCTGAAGTGTTTTCTAGGCAACTAATAATTGTGGCCGGATTGAATAATTTACTTAAGCGCGGAGATCATAATATCTTTGACGACTCAGTAAGGTTAAATAAAAAAGGCGACTTGATTAAAATATTTTCCAATCTTGACGAATACGCAAATATTGATTTAGGAACAAAAATTAGCGGGTTAGATGATAGTTTCTATATAGTTGATCTGAATGCATTAGACAATAAACTGCGAAATGGTATTGCTCATTATAAATATGAATATAAAGAGTCAACTCAGATGATAACTTACTACTACGCCAAGGAGGGTATGGAACGCACAAAATATAATGAACTTAGTTTTATGTCCTTTATGCGTAAATTATTACTATTGTTCCGTGAAGTGCACAGTATAAACCATATTATCAAAACGTTATATTTTTACTGTATTTTCATTGCAAAAAAGAAAGTTTAAATATCAAATTCCCCCTTTTGTGCAGGAAAAGGGTTTCTTTAAATTAGAAACATTTGTACCGTTAGCTTGTTTTATAAACTTCAAATTGAAGCAACTGTAACTTAGAACGCGTACACTCAAGAACCTCCGATGGCGATGGTCGTGAGCGACAACTTTTGAAAACTCACTCCCATCACCAACTGACTGATTTACTCCGCGTTGATTGGCATAGAGTTATGTCAGCTTTGCCCGCTTATGGCACACAGCAGTCTGTCAGATTAGATTTAGTTTTGCGTTACAGATATGTCAGATCAAATCTGAGCTAATACAAATTATAGTTAGCAGTCAGAATGATACATTTCTTTAAATGGCAAAAGCCGCTGTAACAGGCGGCAATCTTTGAATTAGCTTAATGCTATAATCCTGTCATTAAATTTCTTCTTAGTTTTGGTTAGATTATTTCTCACAAAACTCAGTATTGCAGTTTCTTTTTCGGTATCACGCACTAAGTTGTTTATTTGTAATTGTGTCATAAAATCGTGAATAGTTAATTTCATATCTACAATCTGAGTACAGTAAAAAACGTATATGTGCGATTGTTCTAAATGAGTAGGTTCTTTATTCTCATTGATACAATTTAGTGCAAGTAAAAGTAGTTGATTGTTGTTCATGTGACCTCGCTAATTGAGGTCATATTTTATGCAGTTATGGATTGTGATATATCAATATTGGTCGTAAATATATTAATTTTAATATTTTAAACGGTCACTAGAATAATATTAATATATAAATCGTGATTGATTATAAGCTGCATTTGTTAGCGGCTCTTTATTACATTAGATATTTTTTGACAGGCTCAGGGTAATCATCATCCGTTTTTTCTAAATACTCACC
Source organism: Providencia sp. (assembly GCF_052096715.1). Lineage (NCBI taxonomy): Bacteria > Pseudomonadati > Pseudomonadota > Gammaproteobacteria > Enterobacterales > Morganellaceae > Providencia > Providencia sp. The sequence continues at coordinate 138,157 of NZ_JBQDNB010000010.1, read as the reverse complement.
AATTTTAGCGTATATATGCTCTGCGATATCACGAGATAAATAGGTACGCTGTGCTGGCCTATCAATATCTTCCCATTTGTGCGTTTCTTTATTGATGGACCCATCAGCAAAAGTGATTTCTAGTACAAGAACTTCATAAGGGCTATTAACGCCTACTTTAACTTCTGTAATTCGAGGTACAATCTCGACATTACTTTCTCCACGGTCATTTTTCATACTGGCACCCACGAATCATCAAGCCAAATATCCTCAATAATCTCATTAATTTCAGTGGTAGCATCATCAGTTTTAGCACCACTAATGACTATTGATTGTGCAGAACTCATTGCAACGCGAACATTAAGCGGACCATATTTATCACCGATCCGTTTGATGATTTGTTCTCTTAGTGCATTACGAGTTTTTTCTGAAGGCTTGTTACCTGACTCTTTATCAAAAAGAATTTCAATACGTGGCATATTGCAATCTCCATTACTATTTTTATATACAGTGTATTTATATACAGTAATGAAATGGATTTCAAGGGTAAATATGCAAATAGTGTTATTTATAATTTCATAATTCAAGTTAGTTTAAGCCTGTAATACGTTGTTTTATAAGGCTAGTACATTTGATTGATATTATGAATAAAATCGTAATTAATTGTTTTATAATAATAAATATATGAATTTAAAATCCCTCGGCCTTTAGGCTGTGCGGGTTCAAGTCCCGCCCTGGGCACCAAATAAAACTTGATTGAGTAATCAACAAGTTAGAGTAACGAAGAAGCCACCTTTTAGGTGGCTTTTTTGCATCAGTAATTTGTGACCAAAACGTCAAGTGGCGACAAAATGGCGGCAGGGTGGCGGCGTAGGTTTTTGCAGTATTTTTCTTTTGCCTTTTTTGAGGTTATCGCACAGTAGTTGCTCGTGTTTTTTTACTAAAAATAATTGAAATGTAAAAGAGGCTCACTATGTCAGAAGTTCCTGTAGTTGATATCTATTGGGAAAGTCCATTTTCTAGTGCGAAAGATGTTAAAAATTACGTAGATAAAAATGCCCCCACAACAGAAAATAATAAAAGAGGGCAGCGGACAGATTATTTTTTCTATCAAATTTATGGTCAGCATTTAAATAATGATGCTGATACCTTGTTATACATTGGAATGAGTGATGTAGATAAACAAAAAAATGGTGGAAATGGAGTTGTTAATAGATTAGAAAATCATCAAAAGAATTGGACAGGGGGATTACGTTCAGAAATAAAAATTTATATTGGGTCTTATGGACGGTTCGTAGATTGGAATCATTGGAATGATCCTGAAAATAATAAATATTATACAACACCTTTGGACAAGGATAATTTTCCAACTATTGCAGAAATAGAAGCTCTTTTAATTTATGCACATAAGCCCTCTATAAATTGCGCTTCTATTCGAAATGTTAACGCTTTGGAAAGATGCAATTTTTATTTATTCAATACAGGTAAAAGGCGCTCCTTATTTCCTGAGTTAAGCGCTAGGTACTATATAAATAATGAGCAAGAAAAAGGAATTATTGATGCTAGTACAGGTATTTTAGATAATAATTAATGTGATAATAGTGTGTAAAATGCCCCGTAATAGGGCATTTTACCTAAAGCGCTAACGCCTCTTGCTGGAATTTATTTGGATGTGGATTAACCGGCTTTACTTCCCCCGGGTTACTAATAAATCGCGCTATTTAGTCATGGATTTTGTGGTGTGGCTAAGACAATTGCACGAGGTGAGGGTTGTATGGGGGATGGGACAAAGCTTTATTGGTTATGTCTATAAATGATATTTATTGCGCTATAGTGTGAAAGCGGAATTTAATGATGAAAATCAATAATAATATTAAAAAAACTTACCATTGTTATGTTTCGTTTAATTTGTCTATGTTAACCTTAGCCCCAAATTTTTATAGCACAAATTGTTAAAAATCACCTATGAATAAAAAATTAAAAGATGTAATTATGAGCAAGTTAATGCTCAAATTTATTTCAATTTTTCTTCTCTTTTCCTTATTACATACAATAATGGGATATCCATTTAAATTAATATATATACTAACAATAAGTATTGTATTGCTTTATGTGAAAAATGGTTCATACCGCTTCTTTGTTTTATTTTTTACCACACTTGCCGCTCTTTATTTACCTATTGGCTTAATTTATGGCCCTCCAACATACAACACTGTCGCTTCTTTTTATTATACAGATATTCAAGAATCACGAGAATTTATAGCTAATATCGATATTAAATATTACTTATACTCAATTTTTATACTTATCTTAGGGGCTCTAGTTAGTTCAATTAAAGTAAATGCGGTGAACTATCACAAAAAAGTCGTCGTTATTTTAATGGCAATAATTTTCTTTTTTACTCCTGCAAAATATGCCTTAGGTGGTAAATATGAAAGAGCCGCTAACTCTGGTGCACCTGAAACCCGATTTTTCACCGAGTTAATTTATTCTATTTATTCATTAATTGATGAGGTTAAATTATATACAAGTAATGATTCATTTGAAATTACAAAAGTTAATAACAAATATGACATTTATGTCATCGTTATTGGTGAAAGTGTCCGAAAAGATTTTATGCATTCATATGGTTTTAAAGTAAGCAACACGCCCTTTATGAGTTCAAGTAATGGTACTTTCTTTACTAACTACATATCTGCTGCCAGTTCAACTCAATCATCTTTGACTCATAGTTTGGCTTTGTATCCTAAAATAGGAAACAATATCATGACACTAGCTAGTAAGGCGGGATTCGATACGTACTGGCTATCTAACCAAGGTTTTGTTGGAGAGTATGATGGTTCCGTTGCTGCAATTGGGCGAAGAGCTAATCATAGCTTTTTTATCAAAAGAGGGAGTTCAGATGATAAACGCGTATCCTCTGATACTGCATTATTGCCGGAATTTAATTCAGTGTTGAAATCGTTAGGTAATAAAAAACTTATTGTAGTGCATTTGATGGGGAGTCATACGCCATTTTGTACGAGAACAGAAGAGCAATATAATACTTTTTATCATAATAAAAAATTCTCATGCTATGTCCAAAGTATAAAAAATACAGACAAATTATTGTCTGAAATTTATACAGGCTTAAATGAATCAAAATCAAAATGGTCAATGATGTATTTTTCCGATCATGCATTATCTATGACATATGATAAAAATGAGTTGGCACATAGTGACGGACATAAACAAAACTATGAAGTTCCTTTCTTTATTACATCATATGATTCTATTCAACAGGAATTTATTAATGCACGTCGTAGTGGATTACATTTTATGTCTTTATTTTCCCAATGGACGGGGATACAAGAAAATAGCATAAAAAATGAATGTGATATGTTATCTAGTAATGAATGTAATGATCAAAGTACAGTAATCGATTTTAACAAAAATCATCGTGATTTTGATAGTTTACCTGATGATCACTCTTAGTTATAAGGTAACTGGATGCTTTTATATTTAAGCATCCAGTTATTATTAGGGTTTTATTGGCCACTCAACATCAGACGCTGTTGAAGTATCAATTCGACTTAGCAGTACACGATATTTCTTCTATGTTTTTAGTTTTAAGAGTTCATCACCTATTGCTATAAGAAAATAGTGTGCATTTAACCATGCACACTACGAACACAGATTACAAATTTATTTTTTGTTCGATAATTTTTTTATTATCAATGTCTACTATATAATTAATAGACTTAATACTCTGAGGTGAGATAGGAACAGTGAAGCCAACTAAATTCATTCCATAAATAGAGTCTATTTTGTTGCTTTCCTCTATATGTATTTTATTTTCATTATCCATTATTATTATTTTATAGTTTTTATTTGGTATTAACGTTTCGTCATCATTAATTTGTAATGCAATGGTTGTTCCTTTTAAAAATCTGTCTTTACCTAAAAAGAGGTTTAAAACTCCAGTTGTTTCTGTATTCGGTAGAGGTAGTTTTTTTCCACTTAAAATAACAGCATAGTTATAGTTTATTTTATAGGCCACAATAGGGTGGCTAACTTTAAAATACTCAGCTATTGCATCTGGATTATGGTATAAATCCATTTCATCACCGCTCCTGAAAGAGCGCGGATAATAGTATTCAGGTATTTGCTTAGTTTCAGAACCGCCAATTAGTTCTTTATTTATTTCATAAATTCTTATTTTTTCTTGGTTAGTTATTGTATTATATGAATATATCATTTGTATATACGAAAAAATAAAACCACAAAGGGTTAAAGTTCCGATAAAAAATGTAGTTGTAATTCCCTTTTTATTTCTCATATTAAATGCATATCCAATAGAAAAAGAGCATGAAATAATATAAAAAAGGTGTGCACCACTCAAAGATCTAGTCGGAAAAGTTGGGGAGGCAACCATGGAAAATATACTTAAAATCCCTAAGGCAATAAATAATAATGAAAGGTAAAAGCTTTTTGATTTTTTTTCGCCAATATAGGTAGTTAGCAGAAGCAATGAAGCAAGTAGCACTCCCCATGTCTTAGTAAATGAGTGAGCAACTTTATCAGATAGGAAATATGTAATTTTTTCTATCGTACTAAGGGAATAAAAATCAGTAAAAAGGGCAGCGCGATGAAAATTACCGGGGCTTGAAATCAAGGTTATAAAACCAAGGATAACAAATACGGATGAAAAAATAATAAGTTTATTGTTATGTTTAAAAAAAATATAACAAGAGGTGATTACTGATATAGCAACTATAATCCAACTCGTATTTTCATTACTACATCCAGCGAAAAAAGAACTTATGATTAGTAGAGTTATATTTTTTTTAGTTTCAAGGTATTGGAATAAAAGATAAAGATAAATAACAATAAAAAAATTTGTTACAAGATAGTTTGCTGCACCAACAACCCAAAAAACAATTTGACCAAGGGCTGGGTTTGTGACCCAATAAATTGAAAATAAGAAAATAAATTGCAGGAAAAATGATTTTTTACTCGTGTCGGAATTAACACTCATTTTAGTAATTAAAAACAACATTGTCGTTAATACAAAAGAAATTATACTATTTTTTAATAGATTGGAGTTCGATGTAAGAACTAATGTACTGAAATAATCTGATACAAATCTTCCACTCCAGGAAAGATAATGGGATACATGAGCAGATAATGAATTTCCTTTAATATAATACACATAATCATCTGAATGCATAGGTGTGTAATATTCGATTAAAAAAATTAGTGAAAAGACAATTAGGATACTTATGTAACCTAAATTAAAACGATTTAAGTAATTAGTCATTTTTGTTCTCAATATTGTCTGTCTTTTTTAGCAAATATCTAGGCCTTTGCTTACTTTCGGTATAGATACGACCTATGTACTCACCTAACACACCTATGCCTATAAGCTGTATTCCACCTAAAAATAAAATCGAAACAAGTAAAGAAGGGTAGCCAGGAACAGGATTGCCCCAAATTAATTTATCTATCATCATCCAACCGCCATAGATAAAAGATACAAGTGCGACAAATAAACCAATATAAGTCCAAACACGCAATGGGAAAGTAGAAAAACTTGTAATACCTTCTAAGGCTAAGTTCCATAATTTCCAGCCATTAAATTTACTTTCACCAGCGGATCTTTCAGCTCGGTTATATTCAACTATATCAATTTTTCCGCCTACCCATGAAAGAATCCCTTTCATGAACAAATTACGTTCAGGTAATAGTTTTATATATTCAACGCTTTGACGAGATATTAAACGAAAGTCACCGACATTTTCTTCAATCTCAGGAGAGCTAATTTTATTATGAAGTTTGTAAAACCACTCTGCTGTTTTACGTTTTAACCATGTATCACTAGACCGATTGGATCTTTTAGCTAGAACAATATCTGCACCTTGTTTCCATTTTTTAATTAATAACGGAATAACATCAATAGGATCTTGAAGGTCAACATCGATTGGAATCACAGCATCACCGTTAGCATGTTCGAGCCCTGCAAATAAAGCTGGCTCTTTTCCAAAATTTCGGTTGAAGTTCAAAGGGATAACTAAAGGGTCAGCAATAGCTAACGCATTGATGATATTTTCAGTGTTGTCTTTGCTTCCATCATTTATAAAGATTATTTCGATATCATATTGATTAAGAATTGGATGCTCTCTTACTGACCTATAAAATATAGGAATAGCTTCTTCTTCGTTATAAACCGGTACTACTAATGATATCTTCATTGTTGAGTATCCTTAAAAACAAAGACTTTCGAATAGATAAAGCCTAGCACCAAACTAATGCCAGAGAAGATAATTAATGTAGCTAATGGAGGCAGTAGTAACTGATCTGCTATATAGCCAGTTAAGTAACTTAGGACCCCCATAAAAATGGTAAATGATAAATATCGTGCTGCCGTAGCTTTGGCCTTAAAGGTGAATTTTGCATTAGCGAAGAAGGAAAAACTGACAGCAGCGATAAAGCCTATTAAGTTAGCTATAGCTTGAGAGGTTGAAAGAAACATTGTCAATAGCCCAAAAATAGACCAATGAATAAGAGTGTTTAAAATTCCAACCGAAAAGTATTTAGTAAATAACTTAAACATTTTAATTATTCGTAGCGAAAATAAGTACGTTAGTATAACTGAATATACTTATTGATGCAGTAAACCTATAAGGATAGTTTATGTAAAATGTTGTGTTAGTCCTATTTTCTCCTCCTCAAAGGTATAAGGTACATAAAAACAACCATAATAATTTGGTTTATCTCGGTCGTAGCATCATCCGTTTTTGCACCACTGATGACTAATGACTGTGACGTGCTCATTGCAACGCGAACATTAAGCGGACCATATTTATCACCGCTCTGTTTGATGATTTGTTCTCTCAGTGCATTACGAGTTTTTTTCTGAGAGCTTGTTACCTGACTATTTATCAAAAAGAATTTCAATACGTGGCATATTGCAATCTCCAATGCTGTTTTTATATACAGCACAGAAAGTATTTGCAATGTATTTTTCTAATTAAAGGATTATAAGTAACTTGTGTCATGAGGTAAGATTTGTTTACTATAATAGAATGAAACAATAAGACACTGCATTGTATTTATTGATTATTTTAATATGCTGGTGTAGTGAAATATAACATTAACTATATTTCTTGCGACGTTAAACCTAATTCTATTTATCGATTTTAAATTACATTTTATTAATTACATCTGTGGCACTACTCTTATTTAAATTGAATTAATGAGTAGAACCACAGATTAAATCTATTTTAAGATGATTTTGCAGTTTTTAAATTGTGTTGCTTGTGTTTACTAAAGAAACCAAGAATAAAACAAAAAGCAAAAACGGCTAAGTAAAGCCCATTGGCTGTAACTAATGCGGCATGTACACCATAATGTTCAACAATGGGGCCTGTGACAACGAAAGTTAGCATAGTACCAACAGTACCGCAGGTTAGAATAAGATTGACCAATTTTGGTGAAGATATTTTGGTTTGCTGGGAACCTAAAGTGATAATGGTTGGGTAAATTGCACTTGAAACAAAGCCTAAGCCAAATATGAAATATTTTAATAAATGGGTTTGGTCAGTATTCACAAAACTGTACATAGCGACAGTTGCTAAGCAAGCAAGAAAGACGACAATTTTTTGTAAGTCAAAGAACTTAATAACAAAGCTAAAGACCCACATTCCGACCATATATGATGTCCAGAAATAGCTAACAAGCACACCCGCTTCACCGATATCCATTCCTAAAGATTTAGTGGTATATTCTGGGACCCATTGAATAAAAGCAAGTTGACCAAGAATATAACAAAGTGCCGCAGCTGATAATAACACAATGTTTATGCCCCATTTTTCGGGTGCTATATGAGTTTGAGTTTCAGTTGTAGAGACTTTTTTACCGATGGTAGGAAAATCTGAAAGTAGCGTCAGGGTTATAATGCCTAAATAGATTAAAGCAATACAACCATAGACCCAATACCAGCCCATATGTCGAGTTAATATTGCTGCTGTAATGACGGGAAAAATGGTTCCTGCCATACTAAAAAATGAGTCTGTGAATAATAAACGGGCACCACGTTGTCTGCCTTCATACAGCTGAGTGATTAAAAATGTACCAATTGACATAGTTATTCCACTGACTGTACCTAGCACAAACATACAGGCAGAAAAAATAACTAATGATTTACCTAAAAATAAACCTGCCACAGCTAATATAATTAAAATAAAGCCAAATGTTAATTGTTTTTTAATTGAAAATATTTCCATCAACCAAACATTTAAAAATATGGCAATCAATATACCAGTATTAAGAAATGTAAAAGTATTACTCATGCTTGTTATTGGAACGTTAAAGTATTGAGCTATATCGCCCATTACCATACCGGTTACGATAATTAAAGCACCAGTAAATGAATAAGATAGGCAGCTAATAGCAAATAGCCGCTGAATGTTTTTGTTGCTCATATTTCCCTCAGAAAAACTTGAATTGATTACTACTACTGCAAATGAGCATAGTAACAGTAATTGATATACTAAATCTATAATATAAATTGCTTGTTATTAAAATAAATTTATTTTTATTCTAGAATTTATTGATAATGGGTTTTAATTTGAGTTTTGTCTCTAAGTGTTATTAATATTATTAGTCGCAGTATATGCTGAAATTATAATGAAAATTTATCTTATGTTTTTAGTTTATTGAATATGCAATCGATTACTATTAATAATTAATAAAGCAATCGTTTACGATAAGCATTTAATAGTTATAGATTGATACTAATTATTATATTTATTACCAATAAATTGGAATTATATGATGTGGTTGTTGTATGACTCATTATTGTTTAGATTATGGAATATGTTGTTATAATTAGATTAAAATTCAATCAATTTATGTGAGAAATTCAGATCTTATCATTAGATGTTAAACAAGTGAGACTCGCTATCATTAAGATTGTGGTTGTTATGTAGTCAATTAAAATATTATTTTTATCTGAGTTACTATTAACCTCTTGGCCTTAGTTGTATTTAAGAAACTTAATAGAAGTAAGATATATGGAAAGTTATTTTTTTAAAGTAGATTATTGTCTTGTTATTGCGTATGTTTTTATGTAAAAATATGTAATTCAGACCGTTCTATCAGAATTTTATGTCAGTATTCTATCTTTATTAGAAGGATACAGATATGTCTACGATGAAAACAGAGGTTGTGGTCATTCGTTTGACCAAAAAAGAACGTGCCTTACTTGATTCAGTGAAAACTAAACCGCTACTTGCTGATTGGATGAAAGAGATGGTTTTAGCCGAAATAAAATCGCAGGAAAATAAAGACACTTAACGGGTAGCTTTAGTATAAATTTGAAGTATGAATGTGAACACTTAACATTCAAGTATAAAAGCACGAATCTGAACAGTTCAAATAGCATTTCGTCAATAAAAACGGTGGCATTTAAATGCCCCATTTTTATTCACATCAAAAAATCAGAATGACTATTATTATGATAAATTATTGTAGTAATTTTGGTTATATTTTTATTTTACAATATGTTGAATTTATCTTCTGATAGCCTTTTGATTGGTAGTCATCTAATGAAGCAAGTGATGGGTAGAATACTTGCTATACTCTTTTCGCGTAGATATCGAAAGATTAATGATGGGGTCTGAGGGAATTGACATCTCAAGTCATAATAACCATTGACATTGTACCCTAACACTCGGATTATTTTCTCATGCTATTATTTGGTCATCACGATTAGTTATTGAGTTATTGCCATTATAATTAAGGAGCTAAAATGAAAGATCTGCACGATATTACTGAGTGGGCAAAAGTGAGAGAAACGTCGATTGAAATTGCTCAGGCTATATTTGAATTAGCAAATAATGATGAAGTGCTCGCTGAACAAATTTGGGAAGAAGGATCTGATGAGGTTCTTCCTTTAGCTTTTTCTAAAACTAAAGCAGACAGATTGTTTTGGGGTGAAGAAACAATTGAAAGAAAAAATGTTTAAATAACATGTAATGCCCTGTATTAAATAATATAGGGCAATCTATTATTCATTTTTATTGTTATAAATCAAAATAATAAATATACTTAACAAAGTATGCGGTGTCTTTTAAAGTGTTTAATAGCACATATAGACAAGAGAAATGCTTGCATTAGACCGATTGGTCTATTACAGTGAGAATATGAACAGAAATACAGAGCATGATACACAAGAACACCTTTTAATCACTGGCGAACGTCTTTGTTTGCATCGTGGTTTTACCGGAATGGGGCTCAATGAGCTGCTTAAAACCGCAGAAGTGCCAAAAGGTTCGTTCTATCATTACTTTCGTTCGAAAGAGGCATTTGGTGTCGCAATGCTAGAGCGTTATTATGCTCGATACCATCAGCAGCTAGCTGCTTATTTCGAACATGGTGAGGGTAATTATCGTGATCGCATTTTAGCCTATTATGGTGGAATGTTAGAGCAATCTAATTTCAATGGGCATATTAATGGTTGTTTAACGGTCAAGCTTTCTGCCGAAGTGTGCGATCTTTCTGAAGATATGAATATTGCAATGGATAAGGGTGTTAAACAGATTATTGCTCTGTTGGTACAGACACTAGATAAAGGTCGTGAAGAAAAAACACTAACGTTTGTTGGTGATACGATAACCAATGCGCAAGTACTCTATTCTTTATGGCTAGGGGCTAACTTACAAGCTAAAATTACCCGTAGTCTGGCACCATTAGAAAGCGCTATGTTACATGTAAAAACAATAATTTATACGCCAAACTGTTAGCTGGCGTTTTTATTTCGATAGTTACTAATCGACCGGTCTATTAAGGAACCGATATGTCAGAAGAAAAAATTTTTACGCCTTTAAAAGTAGGGGCAATCACAGCACCAAATCGTATATTTATGGCGCCTTTAACGCGTATGCGTAGTATTGAACCGGGCGATATTCCTACGCCATTAATGGGTGAATATTATCGTCAACGAGCAAGTTCAGGTCTGATTATTTCTGAAGCCACTCAAATTTCAGCTCAAGCTAAAGGATATGCGGGCGCACCGGGCATACACAGCCCAGAACAAATCGCTGCATGGAAGAAAATAACTGAGGGTGTTCATGCTGAAAATGGCCGCATCGCGGTTCAGCTTTGGCACACAGGTCGAATTTCTCACGCGAGTTTGCAACCTAATGGACAAGCACCTGTTGCGCCTTCTGCGATTAGCGCGGGCACTCGGACGTCACTGAGAGATGAAAATGGTCATGCAACACGTGTTGACACTTCAATGCCGAGATCTTTGGAATTAGATGAAATTCCTGGGATTGTTGATGATTTCCGTCAAGCCGTCGCTAATTCACGTGAAGCAGGGTTTGATATGGTTGAGCTTCATTCCGCACATGGTTATTTATTGCATCAATTCTTATCGCCATCAGCTAATCATCGTACTGACAGTTATGGTGGTAGTGTTGAAAACCGTGCACGTTTAGTATTAGAAGTGATTGATGCAGTGAGCGCAGAATGGGCGCCAGAAAGAATCGGTATTCGTGTCTCTCCGATTGGTTCATTCCAAAATATGGATAATGGACCAAATGAAGAAGCTGATGCATTGTATCTAATTGAACAATTAGCGAAACGAGGCATTGGTTATCTGCATATGTCTGAACCCGACTGGGCAGGTGGTCAGCCCTATAGTGATGATTTTCGTCAGAAAGTCCGCGCGCGTTTTCCGGGTGTGATTATCGGTGCAGGCGCTTATTCAATAGAAAAAGCGGAAGATTTAATTAGTAGAGGTTTGATTGATGCAGTGGCTTTTGGTCGGGATTATATTGCTAATCCTGATTTAGTGGCGCGTTTACGCCAAAAGGCTGCACTTAATCCTCAACGCCCAGAGACCTTCTATGGTGGTGGCGCAGAAGGTTATACGGATTACCCTTCATTATAATTATTTGAATATTTGGCGGTGGAAGATCACCGCCTGATATTTATTAATGCAGATTATTCTCTGATTTCTTACTGGGTTAAATATTTAATAAAATAATTAGCTCCATCGCGAATGGCATTATCTGCTGTTTTCATCATTCTCGAATAATGTAAAAAGGCGTGTAATGTGCCGGAGTACATTTTATATTCATGGGAAATATTGTGTGCCTCGAATGTGCGGTATAGTGCAATACTATCATCCAGTAGAGGGTCATATTCAGCACTGGCAATAAAGCAAGGGGGGATATTTTGAGTTAGGTCATTATTAAAGAGGCAGTAATAAGGTGCTTCCCGACTACCTGACTCTGTTAAATAAGCATTGTCATAATCGATAAGGTCTTGTTGACTGAGCCCATCCCAATCTCCGCCATATAGCTGGCGACTTACCGAATCTTGTAATCCATAAAGCCCATACCAAAGTAATAAAGCGCTAATCTTGCCACAATGTATCTGATTATCCCGTAACCAAAGTGTTGTCGCGAGTGAGAGCATTGCACCGGCAGAGTCCCCAGCAAAGCCAATTTGATTCATATAGACATCATGCTGCTTTGCATTTTGATGAAAATACTGACAAACCTCGGATATTTCTTGAATGGCTTGTGGATAGGGGGCTTCAGGAGATAAAGAGTAATCAATACCAATCACTGTGCAATCAGTATATAACGCCAATAAACGCATAATACGGTCATGGGTATCTAAGTTTCCGACAATAAACCCACCACCATGTAGATAAAATAATGTTGCTGGACTTTTTTTCGTAGGTTGCAAGATTCGCGTTAGAATCTCACCATGGGTCGTTGGAATGAAAACATCTTCTATTCTATGCATATTTGGAGCATGCTCATTCCAATATTTTCTATCTTCATTATACGCTTTTCGAATGGCTTGATAGCTCCCATCTGATGGCTCTGCTGGTGTTAAACTTGCGTAAAAATTCATGACTTCACCCATTTCAGGGGAAATAAGATCAAGTACTTTTATTTTATTTTCGGTTTTCATTTCATACTCCCTATTCAATAAACATCATTGTAAAAAGAGGTCATAATTTAGCTGTGACCCTGCTAGCCAATATTAAACAAAGTAAAATAATGTCTTATTAGATTAAAGATGATCCACAATTTAGATAACGTAGTTAAAAATAAGATAGATAAATAGAGAGTTATAGTCAGTTTGACTAATACATAGTCTATGCCCTTGCTGTTTTATACATAAATTGCGATGTGCTTTTAACTAAGATAAATCCACTAGAAGGCGTATTCATAGATAGTGGAATATAGGTATTAAATTATATTGAGGTGTATTCGGAGAGTTTTATGAATAAGGCAGTATTGCTGGTACTAGCGGTGATGTTGATTCCATTATCTTCACAGGCGGGTTCAAAAAATCATGGTTGTGAAAAGAAAGTAGATAAGCTTGAAAGCCAGCTCTACAGCGCTATCCATCATGGAAATAGACATAAAGTTGCTAAATTAAAGAAAAAAATACACGAAACACGGTTTGATTGTTATGACCGATATAATCGCTATGACAGTCGCTCAGGGGCAACTAAAATACGTGGTTATTATCCTCAACAAAAATCAAGTGAGTTGGAAAGAGAGTTAGAGTCTTTAAGGCGAGTGATTGATGCACTAAACGACTTAAAATAGGGCAAAAATAGAACAGGTACGGTAAATAACTGGTCTGTTTTGTAGGTTTATTTCCGCTCTGTCTTAAGTATACGGAGATTATCAGGTATATTAGATGTAATTGTTAACTACCAAGAAAGAATAACTATGATTATTAAACCTAAAATTCGTGGCTTTATCTGCACTACAGCTCATCCGGCCGGTTGCGAAGCCAACGTTCGTGAACAAATCGCTTATGTTAAATCTCGTGGCGAATTAAAAAATGGTCCTAAAAAGGTCTTGGTTATTGGGGCATCTACTGGTTACGGTTTAGCCTCTCGTATCAATGCTGCTTTTGGCAGCGGTGCGGCAACTATCGGTGTGTTTTTTGAAAAACCTGGCAGTGAAAATAAAACAGGATCTGCGGGTTGGTATAACTCTGCTGGTTTTGATAAAGCGGCTAAAGAAGAAGGTTTGTACGCAAAAAGTATTAACGGCGATGCATTCTCTGATGAATGCCGTAAAACCGTTATTGATCTGATTAAACAAGACCTAGGTCAAATTGATTTAGTTATTTATTCTCTTGCCTCTCCAGTACGTAAAATGCCAGAAACGGGTGAATTGGTACGCTCTGCGTTGAAACCGATTGGCGAACCCTACAAATCGGTTGCCCTCGATACGAATAAAGACGTATTAGTGGAAGCGGTTGTTGAACCTGCTAACGAACAAGAAATCGCTGATACAATTAAAGTTATGGGTGGTCAAGACTGGGAACTGTGGATGAATGCTTTAGATGAAGCAGGCGTTCTGGCAGATAACGCACAGTCTGTTGCCTATTCTTATATTGGAACCGATTTGACTTGGCCAATTTATTGGCACGGAACTTTAGGTAAGGCGAAAGAAGATTTGGATCGCGCCGCTCATGCTATCAATGAGAAAATGAAAGCAAAAGGTGGCTCAGCTTATGTTGCCGTGCTGAAATCTGTAGTCACTCAAGCATCTTCTGCTATTCCAGTTATGCCTTTGTATATCTCTATTGTGTTTAAAATCATGAAAGAGCAAGGCATTCACGAAGGTTGTATTGAGCAAATCCAGCGCTTGTTCTCGACTAAACTATATAGTGGCGCTATACCGGATACTGACGAGCAACATCGTCTACGTTTAGATGATTGGGAATTGCGTGATGATGTCCAAGAGACATGTCGCGAAATTTGGAAACAAATTAATGATAACAACATTAACGAATTAACTGATTATCAAGGTTATAAGGCTGAGTTCCTGCGCCTGTTTGGCTTTGGTCTACAGGGTGTTGATTATGATGCCGATTTAAGCGGTGAAGCTAAGTTTGAAGTGATTGAATTAGTTTAAACGCCAAAATACGATGAGTTAGTTTGATGAGAAACCCGCCTAAAGTGCGGGTTTTTTTGTGTCTAAATAAAATCAATAAGTCAGTTTCAATAGGGCATTTTTCTTTATCTATCTTATTAAGCTAATGAAATAAATATTTCTTAATCATTAGATAAAGGAACTTTAATCGATATTTATAATTAATCATTTCATTACATTTTTCCTCATAGGCCAGTGAGATATAGCAAAATATAAAGATGGAGTGTGATCTCTATTACGCTAATCATTGGTCTACAGTTAAATTTCGTTAACCACACAACAAAAATAAAATTTTCATATAAAAAATTATGGAATATATATTTCATTAATGTATATCTATGTTATCGACATGTTATTTATGTTGATGGAATGAAAACACAACATGCATTCATAATCAGTGGGAAAAGTGAAATGAAAAAGATAATGAGATTGACCGCGCTGGTTGCTGTATTGGGTTTTTCTAACCCAATGATGGCAAAAGAAGAGCAAATTGTATTTAGTTTACCAACGCTATCTACGCCATTTGAAGTTCACATGCAAAAATCAGCGGTAAAAACAGCAAAAGAGCAGAATGTTAATATTCAAGTGTTAGATGGTCAGGGAAGTTCTCCTAAACAAGTTGCCGATATTGAAAACGCCATTACACGGGGTGCTCAAGGTTTTATTGTTTCGCCAAATGATGTTAATGCCATCGCTGATGCCGTGATAGAAATTCAAAATGCAGGCCTGCCTGTTGTAACCCTTGATCGCACGATTAATGCAGAAAAAGCGGTTCCACATTTTGGTGCCAATAACTATAAAGGTGGCTATGCCATTGCGGAATATGTGAAACAGCAATTTCCAGATGGTGCTGATTTGATTTTAATTACAGGGCAACCGGGTTCTTCTTCGAATATTGAACGCACGAAAGGTATTCGCGATAGTTTGAAAGAAGGCGGTAGTAAATATCGTTTAGTTGCCGATCAAAATGGTAACTGGATGCGTGCAGAAGGAATGCGGATCGTTGAAAGTTTGCTGCCATCATTGCCGAAAAAGCCAGATGTTATTTTATCTGCAAATGATGATATGGCGCTGGGTGCTATCGAGGCATTAAAAGCACAAGGTTTGAAACCTGGTGAAATTATGGTGACGGGTTTTGATGCAAGCCCTGAAGCATTAAGTCGCATTCAAGATGGTTGGTTGTCCGTTACGGCAGATCAGCGTGCCGGTTATGCAGTGAAAACAGCAATGGGACAATTGGTTGATAATATTCGAGATAAAAAAGCCATTACAGGTGCAGACTACCCTCCGGCAGTAATTAGCAAAGCCAATATTGACCAAGCTGAACGTATTGGCGAATTAAAATAAAACAGTGCCTTTTATTCGGGGCTCTTTGAGCCCTGTTTTCCTGAAAAGGAGTTTTTATGTCTGAGCCGCTACTTAAAATTACCAATCTGACCAAAAGTTTTTCCGGTATATGGGCACTGAGTGATGCACAAATGACCGTGATGCAAGGAGAAGTTCATGCCTTATTAGGGGAAAATGGCGCGGGTAAATCCACATTTCTAAAAGCGTTAGCGGGCGCTCAACCGCAAACAAGTGGTGACATTTGGTTTAATGGTGAAATGCTTGGTGGGAATGATTCGCCTGTATTTCGTCAACAAAAAGGCATTATCACTATTTATCAAGAGTTTAATTTACTGCCGAATATGACTGTTGCGGAAAATATGTTTCTCGGTCGCGAAGCGCTTAATATGAAGTGGATGGTCAATGAACGCGTAGTAAATCAAGAAGCTAAAGCCGTATTGGATTATCTACAATTATCTATCTCACCGACCACGCAAGTCGCAAGGTTGAGTGTTGCTCAGCAGCAAATGATTGAAATTGCTCGTGCATTAACGCTCAATGCCAAATTAATTGTGATGGATGAGCCTTCTGCGGCACTGAGTGATATTGAAGTAGAAAGTTTGCATAGAGTTGTTCGCGAATTAAAAAATCGGGGTGTGAGTGTGATTTATGTGACACATCGATTACATGAAGTTTTTCAAATTTGTGACAAATTTACGGTATTTCAAGATGGGCGCTATACCGGTTCAGGGGAAGTCGCAAAAACCACAGTTCAAGACATTATTCGCATGATGGTGGGACGCAATGTGATTTTTGAAAGAAGACCTTATAGCGAAACTTATCATCGTGATAAACCTGTTCGTTTTTCGGTGAATGGACTGTGTAAAGAAAAACCACCTCTCGATCCGCACGGCATTGCGCTTCACGATATTCATTTTGAAGTCCATGAAGGTGAGATTTTAGGAATTGCAGGCTTAATGGGGGCGGGCAGAACTGAAATCGCTCGGTGCATATTTGGTGCAGATAAATATGCTAAAGGTGAGTTTACCCTTGATGGACAGTCTTATCAGCCGATTAATCCGATGGATGCCCTTGAGAAAGGGATTGCTTTAGTGCCAGAGGATAGAAAAAAAGAAGGCGCAGCGCTTGGGTTGTCAATTCGTTACAACCTGTCGTTATCAGGGCTCGGAAACCTAATGAAAATGGGGTGGATGGTTGATATTCGTAAAGAAAATGATTTGATTGAGAGCTATCGGCAAGCACTGCAAATTAAAATGGTTAATAGTGAACAAGAAGTACGCAAACTTTCAGGTGGTAATCAACAAAAAGTGATATTGGCACGTTGTATGGCGATGAACCCTAAAATATTAATTGTTGATGAGCCAACTCGAGGAATTGATGTGGGGACTAAGTCTGAAGTACATCAAGTTATTTTTGAGATGGCAAAAAAAGGCGTTGCAGTGATTGTCATTTCATCTGATTTACCTGAAGTAATGGCGATTTCTGATCGTATCATCACCATTAGCGAAGGTCGTTTAACGGGTGAAATTCAAGGAGATGATGCAACGGAAGAGAAATTAATGACCATGATGGCAATTTGCCATCACAGTTTGCAAGCAAGCGCTGCCGTATAAGAGAGGCTTTTATGTCACAACAACAATCAGCTGCGGCAGTTGGCCGTAAAAAAATTGATTTTATCGCCTTTTTTGAGCGTTTTGGCGTATTGATTTTCATGGTGTTATTGATTTTATTTTTTCAAACGCAAAACAGTAATTTTATTAGTGAGCGAAATGTCACCAATATTCTGACCGAAGTGTCTATTTACGGCATTATGGCGGTGGGCATGACATTAGTTATTTTAACCGCTGGAATTGATTTATCCGTAGGCTCAATACTTGCCGTCTGTGCAATGACCGCCGCTTTTGTGATTAAAGGCGATAATCTTGTCGGTATTGACCCAGCAGCATGGGGCGGCATGAGTTGGCTAGTGGGACTTGTGATTTGCTTAGCGGTCGGTACCTTTATCGGTTTTCTACATGGTCTCGGTGTGACGCGTTTAAATATTCCTCCTTTTATTGTCACACTTGGCGGTATGACAATTTGGCGTGGTGTGACTTTAGTGATCAATGATGGCGCACCTATTTCAGGTTTCGACGCAGGATATCGCTGGTGGGGTAGAGGTGAGCTACTTGGTGTTTCTATTCCTATCTGGATTTTTGCTATTGTTGCTGTGATTGGCTTCTTTGCATTGCATAAAAGTCGTTGGGGACGTTTTGTTTATGCAGTAGGTAGCAATCGCGAAGCTGCTCGACTTGCTGGTGTGAATGTTAATCGAGTTTTAGTAAGTGTGTATGTGGTTATTGGTTGCTTGGCGGGTCTTGCCGGCTTTATTTTAAGTGCTCGCTTAGGCAGCGCAGAAGCAGTAGCAGGTTTTACCTTTGAGCTTCGAGTCATTGCATCGGTTGTTATTGGTGGAACATCATTGATGGGCGGTTATGGACGAATCGGTGGTACTGTTATTGGTTCGATTATTATGGGGCTACTCATTAATGGGCTAGTGTTAATGAATGTCTCAGCCTACTATCAACAAATTATTACAGGCTTAATTATTATTCTAGCTGTCGCTTTTGATACTTATGCTAAGAATCGTCGTGGCGCAAATTAGTTTATTATTTCAAAGATAAAATAAAACGCCTTTCTATTGTTGGTTATAGCGAGGCGTTTTTTATTGGATATTATTTTTAAATTATACTTTTTTTCTAAAATGGTTTAATCACAAAAAATTTCAGGAATAACAATGAATTAAACTATTATTTATTTTGTTCCCTGAATTTGAGCTAAAGAGCCATAGAGGTTATACAGGGCATCATATTCATCTTGTTGATAAAACTTGATTTTATTCCAACAAAATTGTTTAGCAACTTCAACGGCAAAACGAGTTGCATCAATAAGTTCATTTTCATAACTTGCCCCAGTTTCAGAGCCGGGCACAATGGTATTCGCCGTGATTGCGAGTCCCACGACCGGAGCATCCGTTGCAACATGAGGCTGCATGATGGAGTTAAAGTGATAGACACCGTTATCGTAGGGTGAAATATCTTGTGTGGTAATTGGGAAGGTTTTAGCCATGTTTCCTGTTGCATACTCTAATAAACGCACTAAATCAGGGGCAACGCGCAAAATATAGCCTTGCTTTGCGGTGGGGGAAATGGCAATTCCTCTGTGCTTGATTATGCTGTTACCTTTAGAGGTATCGATGGATAAAATAGCATCCATTTGGGCATCGACTTCATATTGATTCATGGTGGTTGATGATACAGGCATGCCCATAAAATCTACCGGCTCGTGAGGGGTAATTGAAACATGGGTGGCAATATGCGTGGTGATAATAACATCACCCTTTAGTCGACCTCCGGTTGAGGCCATTTCCAATAACTTCATCGCACTTGCGAAAGCCACTATGGAGCCATCGGCGTCTGACACTAAACCGATACGGTTTGGTTGAGCTTGTTGTGCACCTAAACGACCAATAATACCTAATGTGGGATAGTGACCGCCTTGTGATTTTCCATTAGTGCCAGGAATAATAACTTTAATAAAGTCACAAAGTTGGCTGGTATCTTCAGGCTCTTCATAATGAACAGAATTGAGGATAATTTCAGCATTCGGTGGGCTGACTGATTTTAATATATTAACAATTTTTTGCCCATTAATATGCGGATTATCGAGTAGTTCATAGAATTGACTGACATATTTTAATGACATTATTCAATTCCTTTTATCATATTTAATGGAAATTGTTGATTGGTTTTTATTTCATCTATCTGATTTGGTGCTTTAAACCATAAGGCATTTTTATCACCTAAAATAGTTGCCTGATCATTTTCAATTAACAATGCAGTGCCTTCATATAAAGCAAGCAATTCTTCATTCGGATTTAATGTCAAAAATTCATTTAAGCGCTCCTCTCGACTTTCTCCATTATGACCAACAGGTTTTCCTGAAATAAAATGTGGATTAATTTGGAATGGAGTAAGATTTAGTGCACGAAATGATGGTGGTTGTACAATTGGCATGTCATTAGTTGTTCGTATGCTTGGCGTTGCAATGTTACTGCCTGCACTCCAACCTATATAGGGTAAATTATCGTGTTTGACGCGCTGTGATATTAAATCAATTAATTGTGCATCATAAAGGCGTTTTAATAGTGCAAAGGTATTACCACCACCGACAGCAATAGCTTGGGCTTGATTAACCGCGGCAATAGGATCACTGAAATGATGAATAGATTTAAGCGTATAGCCAAGAGATTTAAAAACTGGCTGAACAATTTTTTCGAACTCATCAAAACTAAATGAAACAGCAGCATAAGGAATAAATAATATTTCTTGGTGTTTATGCTGTAATAAACGATGAATTTGTTCATGAGCATGGGATAAATAACCTTGTTGGCCCATACGTGAGCTACTCATTAATAATGCATTTGTCATTTTTTATACTCCATAATGATTTCATGAATACAATTAACTAATTGGTCAATTTCTGACTCTTGATTAAAATAATGTAGCGAAAGTCGTGCCATTTTTTCAATTTGATAAAATTGTAAAATAGCAGTTGCCATAAAATGACCTGATTCAATAATGATATTTTTAGCTTCTAGTGTTTGCATTAAGATGTCAGAAGATATTCCTTTAATATTAAATGGGATAATACCAAGACGTTGATGGCTATTTGTTGGGCCATATATTGCGATATTAGGTATTGACGATAATTTGCTCATCGCATATTCAGTTAATTGGCGGTTACGTATTTCAATCTGCGTCATCCCAATATTGAGTGCATAATCTAATGCTGCATCGAGGCTGATAATGGCTGGGATGTTAGGGCAACCTGCTTCGAATCGTTTGGCGGTGATGGGTAATGTGATATCTCCAGAGTTTGCATCAACATTACAATTCCACCAGCCAGCTAACATCGGTGTAAGAGTGGGTATTAATGCGTTGCGTACATAAAGAATACCAATTCCCTCAATTGTTCTTAATCCTTTACGACCACAAGACGATAAAAAATCACACTGCCACTCTTGTACGTTAATGCTATACATGCCAAGGGCTTGAGATGCGCTAACGTGGGTGAGAACACCATGTTGTTTTGCTATCTCACAAATTGACTGAACGGGTTGTACGACACCTGTAATATTTGATAGGGCAACAAAGCTCACTAATTTTGTTTTTGAAGTTATGGCTTGTTCAATAGTTTTAGGTGAGATGACACCTTGGTTATCTGCTTTAACTGTTACTATTTTTATGCCTTTTTCTTTGGCTAAAAGCTGCCAGATCGCTATGTTACTGAGCATTTCGGTATCAGGCAGAATCACTTCATCACCGGAGTGCCAAGAAATTCCTCGGGCAACTAAACAAATGGATTCAGTACCATTTTTTGTAAATGCGATTTCAGTTTCATCGGCACCGATAAACTGAGCCAGTTTACGACGACAGTTTTCTACACGTTGATAGGTTTCTTTGCGAAAACTAGGTAAATAAATTCCTCGTTCGGCAGTTTTATTCAAATATGTTTTAACCGCATCAATAACTGGTTTTGGTGGTGGTGCCGCAGCACCTGTATCAAAATAAGCATAATGCTGGGAAACTAATGTATCTTGGTAGACTTGTTGCCATATATTCATGATTATTGTTTTCCTAGTGCAAAACTAGCGAGCTAACAGTGAAAGCAATTTTGCTTTGATTGTCGGTAGAAAGGCTTTTGCTGTAGAGTAAAGGGCATCACCGGCAATGAGTCCGCCCGCAAAAGTAGAAATTTTGTCTGAACTGACATTAAAGAAACGGGCCACAATGATGCGTATAGCTAAAGCAACTAATACGGTCCAGCCTGCAATCGGGTAGTTAATCATTAGGCCTGTAGAGAACAGCACTCCAATTTGATGTTTGGCGCCGCCAATAAGTTGAATGATTGCCCCAGGAACAGCCCATAGAAGTAGCATCATGGCAACTTCTGATGAGCTACCTGCTTGGATTGTTGCCGCGTATAAACGTGAGGCAGGTACAATTTTATCTTGTTCAAAATAGAAATCGTAAGTTAATGCAACGACCACTAAGGCACAGAAAAAACCGACGATAGCAGCAAAATATTGTTGTTTTCGCCCATAAATTTCAGCACTTGGATTTTTACCATAGCCTCGGATCATAAATCCGGTTTTAAGGTCAAAGCCCATATCTGCAAACGCAGGTCCAGTTGCGACACAAAATCCAACTAACACAGCAAGTGCTTCAGGTGGAAAACCTAATAAGACGCCAATCATGAGGGAAATTAAAGCAGCCGCTGTGGCAGGGAACCAACCGGAATGCATCGCAGCCATACCAACTATCATTTCTTGAACTAATGCCGTTAAAGTCGCAAAAATCAAGAAACCAATTAATTGCGGTAATGTCACCGTGACAAATATCTGGCTAATAAAAGTTAGCGTGAGCGCAGTGAGAAAATAAAAGAAAGCGCCTTTAAGGAGTGTTTTTTTAATTCGGCTACTGCTTTGAGCTAATTCATCACTTTCATCAATTTGTTGGTTATCATCTTTCTTTTTACGAAAAACAATAAAACCAATTTGTATTAATGCCACGATGCCCGCACCAATCATGACACCGTGAGGTACATAGTGTTCATATAAGTTATAGGGAATTAAGCCAGACTCAGAAAAACCACGAATAAGTAGACCTATTGCAAACATGAATAAAGCGAAAATACTGCCAATTAAGGCAATACCTGCGGATGCCATTGGAATTCCGAATCCGGCGCCAACGGCGCCAAAGGTGAAGCCGGCAAGCAATGCACCTAGTCGTTTTCCACCTTTATTACCTGCCCATAAGGTTTCGGCTGTTGCAACGCCTGCGGGCCATGATGCGCTGGCAGGGTACGCTTTGGTATTAAACAAGCCATACAAAATAGTACCGTCAATGATAATAGCCATAAATGCGCCAGCCATCATTGGCCAAATTAAATCAGGCATTCCAAGCACCCAAGGCACTCCAATCGCAATCATTAACCCATTGGCGGCTGCAAAAGTAGCGGCTGAAATACTGGTTTGAATTAAATTTTGTGCGTCTATAAATCTAAATGATGAAAATATAGAGATGGGAATACGAGATAATAAAATGGCTAATACGGCACCAATAATTGAGGTATTAGCTGATATTCCGAGTGTGACGATAATTTGGATACCGATAATGGCACCCACAAAAGATAATATAATTATTGCGATAAATAATGGTGGTGAAAAT
Source organism: Providencia sp. (assembly GCF_052096715.1). Classification (NCBI taxonomy): domain Bacteria; kingdom Pseudomonadati; phylum Pseudomonadota; class Gammaproteobacteria; order Enterobacterales; family Morganellaceae; genus Providencia; species Providencia sp. The sequence continues at coordinate 114,597 of NZ_JBQDNB010000010.1, read as the reverse complement.
ATAGATACACGTACCTCTGTATCATTTTTATGTTGAGATACATTCATAGAGATTACCTATTTTTTTATATTTTAATATATATCCATCGTATATTTTCGATGGTTTATTTAGCCATAAACAACAATTAAAATATGGCGGATAGCTGGGATGCTGTAGATTTTAATAATGGATAATATTCAGTTAAATCTTTACTTTGGCTTGATGCTGCAATACATAACGAACCTAATACCCCTTTCTCAAATGAGAAAATAGGAACAGACAAACCTTGAGTTCCTGCAAGGTATGCTTCTTTCGAATAGGCATAACCTTCATTTGCATAATGTTGTAATTTAGTTTTTAAAATTAAGTCATCCTGTAAATTATGTCTTATCAAATAGTCTTGAATATATAATGTATTCATAGAACCAAGAATTACTTGAGTAAAAGGTGCTTCATGAAGTGATAATGCTTCACCTTCAGTTGATGTAAAACGAATAAAATGGTCACTTTCTAAAATAAAATTACAAATAGCGATATCATCATATCGCCGATATATAAATACAGTTTCATGCGTTTTTTCTGATAAAGGGCGTAGATAGTCAGTAGCTAATTGTGAAAATTGGCGCGTATTATTAGCTAGGTGACCTAATTCAATACAACGTAAACCTAGTAGATACTCTTTATTTTTATTTTTTTGTAAAAAGCCTTGTTCTTCTAAAATATTAAAGCCGCGCTGAACAACAGAAGGGCTCTTATCTATGTGTCGAGCTAATTCGCGCACACCCCAAACAGGTTTTTTTAATGAAAAATAATTAAGTAGTAATAAAACAAATCCTGCTGATTGTAGCCGATTATTCATGATGCCCCCTGAATGCAAAGGTAATAAGTAAAATGGGATTATTGTTATATTCATTGTTCCCTTATAAGGAACAGTGTTCCATTTCGTAATATGACTATATTTAGATGAATTGATTGATAAAGTAAATGAGTTATTGCATTTTTGTTAAACTGGTCACTGAATTGATTTTAAAATTTTAGGGATAGATATTAATTAAAGATTAAGATATTGATTTTTATTGTTTTATTTGTTTTTTCGTCTGTTCCTACTAGCGAAACAGTTGCTCAGTAACTGCGTTTTACTTATTTGGCGATTATTTATTATGTTTAAATATTGATTTTAGTGATGGTGATAATGGGGTAGTTTAGTTAAATAATGAATGGATAAGCCAAGGATGCGTAATGTTAGTTGTTGAGATGCTAAGTACCGGTGATGAAGTGCTACATGGGCAAATTATAGATACAAATGCTGCATGGCTTGCAGATTGCTTTTTCCAGCAAGGTCTTCCTTTAAGTTGCCGAACAACCGTTGGTGATGAACTAGCCCATTTAGTTGAAATATTTCTTGAGCGTAGCCTCCACGCAGATATTTTAATTGTAAATGGTGGACTTGGGCCGACGAGTGATGATTTAAGTGCATTAGCTGCCGCAAAAGCGGCAGGTGTGCCACTAGTCGAGCATTCTGAGTGGATTGACGTTATGGAGCGCTACTTCGTTGCTCGCGGGCGGGTAATGCCTGAAACGAATAGAAAGCAGGCGTTATTACCTGAAAATGCAGAGCTCATCGATAATCCTGTGGGTACTGCTTGCGGGTTTTCTGTCGAGATCAATGGCTGTTTGCTATTTTTTACACCGGGCGTACCTTCTGAATTCAAAGTAATGATTAACCAACAGATCCTACCTCGTTTACAACAACGTTTTACATTACCTGAGCCTCCAATTTGCTTACGATTAACCAGTTTTGGTCGCAGCGAAAGCAGTTTAGCAAAGCAGTTTGATAGCCTAACTCATCCTCAAAATTGTGTTTTGGGGTATCGCTCTTCAATGCCGATTATAGAGTTAAAACTTACAGGTCCTGCGTCAATGCGTGATGAGATGGAAGCCCATTGGCAAGTGATTAAACAAGGGGTTGGCGATAATCTTGTTTTTGAAGGAACCGAAGGTTTACCGAGTGTGATTAGCCGAAAATTGCGTGAAAAACAGCTACAAGTGGCAGTGAGTGAACAATTTAGTGCAGGCTTATTGAGTTGGATATTACGTTCAGTTGATGGACTATTTACGCCAAGCGAAGTGCTTGAGCGAGACGCTCAACAAACGCTGCAACAGCTTGCCGAACAGGCAAAGCAGATATCAGCTCAGCAAAATGTCGCTATTGGATTAGCAATAGGGTGTTTTGACGATGGACAATTGGCTTTAGCGCTGCATACGCCAAATAAAAGTTACGCCCAGCGAGTGCAGTATTTACCAACTAATCATAGCCTAAAAGAGAAACAAGACGTCAGTGTAATGTTGATGTTAGATATGCTGTCACGTTGGCTAAATCAACGGGATGTGATAGGACAATATGAGTGGTTGGTACAATCAGAAACTTGGGTAAGTGAGTAATTTTTGTTGCTCCCCTTGGTTGATAAGGGGAGCAATCATTGTCAGTTTTAGCCTTTTACGCCACCTGCGGTTAATCCATTAACCAGCCAGCGTTGTGCTAGTAAAAATACAATAGTAATTGGAATTGCGGATAACACTGCTGCGGCAGCAAAATCACCCCATAGGTAATTTTGTGGATTAAGATATTGCTGCATACCCACGGCTAAAGCAGGGACTGATAGCGGTAGTAAAACCAGTCTGAATGCCTGCCAAGGTGTCGCACCATCTAATGCTGCGGCTTCTTCTAGTGAGCCATCAATCGTTTCGAAATAACCTTTAATCGTCCATACATGGAGTGCAATCCCGCCTAAATAAGCGAAAATGACACCGCCGTGGGTATTCAACCCGATCATCGGTATATATTGGCCTAACCTATCAAATAAGGCATAAAGGGCATTTACCTCAGAACAAGTGAATGCACTACTTGAAGATGTTAATCAGCAGCGAAAAAACATTCAGGGTAAAAGTATTCAATAGTATAAGTGTGTCTATTAATCATTAAGGCTCTCTATTTTGGAGAGCTTTATTTTTATATTTAAAAAGCCTCATATTTAAGCTTAAATTAATCGTATTTATATTGGCTTGTGGTAGCGTTATTTTTTTATTTTGAGGTATTTGCAATGGATAAGGTTATTGCTGGTGGATGTTTATGTGGTCATATTCAGTTTCGTGCATTTGAGCCATCGAATGTGCATTCTTGTTCATGTGATATTTGCCAAAAACATACAGGCGCACAAATGGCGGTATGGATTGAATTTCCGGCAAACCGTGTTGAATGGATAGGTAAAGGTGGGAAGCCAGCTGTTTATCGCTCATCAGAATATTCAAGCCGTGCTTTTTGTCCACAGTGCGGTAGCTCTATAGGTGCTATTGATGACGCACCTACAGTCGCATTATTAACTGGCGTGATGGATAATTTATCTAGTCACGATTTAGAACTCGAATACCATTCATTTACAGATTTAGCACCCAAATGGTGGTGTAAATTATTGTGCTATGACAATGTGGAGTTATAGCAATGAAGGTCATCAATTTATTATGGGTTAGTCCCGTTGAGCTTTATTGGCTGGGGGATACTGTATTAATAATGTAATTCAAACTAGATATCCCTTTTTCACAGGCTGCATTTTTGAATGTGGATGGTGTTTTTTCAATCGTACTTTTAAGCGTTGAAAGTTGGTTTGAATATATTTCTGAGCCCGTAATATCAGGGTTATCATTTAAGTAAGTAATTACAGAATCCACTTTTTGATAAAAATATTCACATTGATCGCCTTCAACAGTTATTGCCTGTAAATTTTTCAATGATTCAGGTACTAAATCTTGAGTATTTTGTTTTACTAATTCAGCATAATCACCTGATTTTACTTGTTCTAAGATCTCAATCGCTTTGTCTTTCATATTGTAAAACATGATAGCGGCAACAATCAGAAGTGCTGCTAATACCACGCTTACTGCGATGCTGATACCAAGTAAATATTTTTTCATTAGATTCCTAGAGGGAAAAGTGTGGATGTTAGGTTAATTATCAAATAAGGATAATGTGCATGGATTTAGGTATAAATACAATCTAATATTTTGGAGGATAGGCAATTATTAGTGAAAAAATAAAATAATAACAAAAAATCCACTGAGGTAGATTTCTTGTTATTTGATTTAAAGGGAGAATTAGCGAACGGTTAATACCGATATTTTTGAGTTTTGGATGATCATGGATGCAGTTGAGCCTAGGAAGTAGGTTGACATACCTGGACGTCTTGAACCAATCACAATTAAATCCGCAGAAATTTCTTCTGAGACACGCAATATTTCATCTCTTGGCGTTCCCATTACAACTTGAGCACTATATTTGCTTGCCGGGATTTTAAATTCATTAATTATTTCAGCTAATTTTTTAGTGACATTTTCTTGCTCGCTATCCGCTTTTTCTGCGAAACCAAATCCCATTGTGGTATAGAACGGGATTGTTGGGATCACGGCTAAAAAATGAATATGAGCGTTTTCATATTCTGCAAGATATTGAATATGAGATAGAACTAAATGTGCCAAGCTTTTCTCTGTAATATCAATAGGGACTAAAATTTTGTTATACATGTTTTTCTCCAGCTCTCATTTATTGAGTCCATGCTGTATTGAATTATAAGTTTTTAGCGATATAGGGTATATAAAATAAGAGATATCCATAATATTAATAAATATCTCTAAATCACGGGAGGCGATATCGTCCCGACATTTAGGATAACGGATTCAAATAAAAAATACTTTGACGGTGTATTCATCTTAGGAAAGATATAAGGGCTAAATTGACGAATTAGATGACTGATTTGTGCTATCAGTTACTTGGTGACTTTTATCAATAACCTCGTTGGTATATGATCTATATATGAAACAACTATATTTTGTATATTCAAGGGTGCGATTTTGGGAATAGTTAAAATTTCAGATGAACTGCATGATTATTTGCGATATGCGAGTCAGGTCATGTCGCGCTCAATCAATTCACAAGCGGAGTTTTGGATCAAAATAGGTATGCAGGCTGAATTGAATCCAAATAAAACATTTACCATGTTAATTAATGAAATGCTTGAAAAAGAAGTTATTGAACAAAAAGGAAAAACGCATGAATAATATTACCATCAAAACAGCTGATGAGATTGAGCTGATGCGTGAGTCAGGCCGATTATTAGCACGTGTTTTCAACATGTTAGATTCTATTATGGTGCCGGGTATCTCGACCATGGAAATTAACGATAAAGTTGAAAGTTATATCGTCAATGAGTTGCAAGCGCGTCCGGCAAGTAAAGGGCAATATGACTATCCTTATGTATTAAATACGTCCGTTAATGAGGTGGTTTGTCATGGTGTGCCCAAAGATGATGAGTACTTGAAAGCCAAAGATATTATTAATGTCGATATTACACTCGAAAAAAATGGTTTTATTGCAGACTCAAGCAAAATGTATGCGATGCCTGAAGCATCCCCATTAGCAAAAAAACTGGTTAAAGATACTTATGCCGCTATGTGGGAAGGGATTAAGCAGGTCAAGCCGGGTGCTACATTAGGGGATATTGGCTCTGCGATACAGCATCATGCAGAATCCAATGGCTACAGTATTGTCCGTGAATATTGCGGTCATGGTATTGGTCGTGAAATGCATGAAGACCCGCAAGTATTACATTATGGAATTCGTGGTAAAGGGGTGGTACTTAAAGAGGGCATGACCTTTACGATTGAGCCAATGATTAACCAAGGTGCCATGAAAATCAAAACTAAAAAAGATGGCTGGACCGTTGTTACTCGTGATAAAAAGCTGTCGGCACAATCGGAACATACCATTTTAGTGACTAAAGATGGTTATGAAGTGTTGACTTTACATGATGAAGAAAAGTAATTCAGCTTAAAGCGAAATAATATTCATGCCTTCTATATGCAAGCTGAAGGCATGAATATGAGTATTAAGTACGGAACCGATTGATCACCATTAAGGCTAGAAAATAGCTACCCCCAAGAATGGCAACTAAAGTCCCTGCTGCAATTTGGGACGGATAAATAATGAGTTGTCCTAACCAATCTGCCCAAACCATTAAGGTTGCACCAAGTAGGCTACCCAAAATCAGTTGTGATTTCACTTTCTGAGCCCCCAACAGTGCGGCCATATGAGGCGCGACTAACCCAATAAAAGCCAAAGGCCCTACAGTTGCAGTTACTAAAGCACATAGTAGAGCAACTAATCCTAGCAGTAACATTGTCGCTTTTCCCGCATGTAATCCACGAGCTTGGGAAAATGCACGACCAATACTCAACAATGTTAACCAGCGACTTAGCGATAATGTGACAATAACAAGCAATACAACAATGATTGAGAATAGAATGGCTTGTTGATCATTGACTCGATAGGTTGAACCAGAAAGCCACAATAGAATACGATAATTGCTGAGCGTTCCTTGAGCGAGGAAAAATTGGACAAAGGCCTCAAGGCAGGCGGTTAGCGAAATTCCGATCAATATCAGACTCGCAGGTGCAAATTGATGTCGTCGGCCTAATAAAAGTAACAACGCTAACACCAGTAAACTGCCTAATAAAGCCACTCCCCATAATGAAGTTTGTATGGTTGTCCCTAGAATCATACTTACCAGAATCAAACTTACAGTAGCTCCTGAAGAGACGCCAAGAATATCTGGACTTGCAAGCGGGTTGTAGATTAAGCGCTGTAATAATGTACCCGCGACAGAAAGAGCGATACCCGCTATTAGTGCTGTTAGCAATCGTGGCCACCGAAGTGCCCATTGAAATGCTTCTGGTAATTGCCAAACTATGGCATGTTCTGAGTTTTGTAAAAAAACAGAGAGCGTCATTCCTACTGCAAGTAAAAATATGATACAGCCGCCTGCACGGTACAACAATTGGGGGCGAATAATGGGTTTTAATAGTAGGGTGAGGCTATCTTGGGCTTTAAAGGTTCTGCGACTAAAAGCAATCAGTGCTGGTGCTCCGATTGCAGCGGCCATGACGCCTGTTGGGATTACGGAATGTAACCATTGGCTTATGGCAATGGCTAAAGTGTCAGCAAATAACAGAAGTAATGCACCCAATAAGGCACTTGCTAACAATTCACTCAGCGCTGTTCTTGCACCAAAAGCTCTGACAATGTTTGGTGCTAATAAACCAATAAAGCCAATCACACCAATAGTGCTTATTACGGCAGCAACTAGCCATGTAGCAACAACCATAAATAAAATAAAAATGGGTAAAACTGATAATCCTCTTGCCTGTGCGCCGTCATGTCCAAGGCGTAAGACAGTTAAAATTCGAGGGGCTGAAATAATAATAAATAACGCAGGTAATAATTGTGGCAGCAATCGAATGACTGCCGACCAACCATCTTGTGTTAAATCACCGGCACCCCACATAAAAATATTTTGAGCAAATTGGCTGTTTAGCGTAATAAGCGCCGTTGCGATAGCGCCGAGAAGAATATTAACAACCATGCCGGAAACAATGAGAGGCAGGCCTGTCATGTTACGTAGTCCAGTGATCGTCACAACAAGTACAAACGCTAATAATCCACCACCCATTGCGACTAGTGGTGCAAAATCCGCACTTAAATCTGTGAAGCTGATAGAAAGAATAACCAGCCCAAGCCAAGCACCAGAAGATGTTCCTAAAGTCAGTGGAGAGGTGAGATTATTTTGTGTTAGTTGCTGCATTAAGCTGCCAACTAAACCCAATGTCGCGCCCACTAATAACGCCATCACTAAGCGAGGTAGTTGCCCATAAAGATAAAAAATTTCTGGAAAATTTTGTGCTGATTGTGGCGCAAAAATAAGACTAATTTGCTGGCTAATAGAAAGCCCAGGTTCTAATTGAAGATTGCCAATGGCTAATACCAAGAGCAATAAAATAAAACCGAATAAGGAGGTTATTTTCATGGTGCTGGTGCAATCTCCAATAAGCTATCGGTGATCGCTTGCGCCATACGTTGTAGCGAATAAACACCGCCATAATTCCACACAGGAATGACCCCATTTACCTGATTTTTTTGTACAAACGGCATCGCTTGCCATAAACGAGCATCGGCAAGTTTTTTTTCATCAGGAAAAGGACGTAGAAATAAAACATAGCCATCATCAATACGACTAAGTTCATTAATACGGCGCTGAGTGATCCCCCAAGGTCGTGCTGGTAATTTTACGGCAGGTTTCAGTCCTAAGCGTTGTAAAACATAATTGATACTCGCATTTTCCGTTGGCAGAAATACCGAGGTCAGCGTTGAAAATCGGATGACGGTGACTTCAGTATTATTAGGATAGACTTGTGCTAGTTTTGCGCGTAATAACTCAAACTGTTTATCTAACTGGGCTAATTGTTTTTCTGCTTGTTGTTGTTTATTAAACAATGTCGCCAAAGTTTTAAAATGACGGATAGCAACAATTGCTGCATCATCTTGAGCCGAAAAATTGGTTAAATAGACCACCGGTGCAATTCGTTGTAATAACGGAATTAAATCTTGTTGTGCGCTAGTCGCAAGGATCACGTCAGGTTTTAACGAGGCGATTTTTTCAAGATTAGGCTCTGCACGAGTACCTACTTCATCAATAGATTCAGGCGCTGCTGGCATAACAACCCATTGATTGTAGCTATTAATTTCGGTTGCACCGACCGGAATGATATCAAGAGATAAAACTTGCTCTAATAAATCCCAATCAAGTACCACAATACGTTCAGGTGAAGTGATAAAGGTTTGAGTACCTCTATCGTCATTAATTGTGATTTCAGCCAAACTTAGAGAGCTGAACAGTAGTGAAAACAGCACAATTAAATGCGTAAATGGCAACGGAATTAATCGCATATCACCGCCACTTTACAGCCTTTAGGGCCTTCAGGATGTTCGATTAACCGAACACGCGTTTCATATAAATTAGATAGGCGTTGTTCATCATTTAATAAGTTTGCAGGACCTTCAAATGCTATTTGACCATTCTTCAATGCAACAATATGCGAGGCATACTGTAAGGCTAAATTTAAGTCATGCAAAATGACGATAATACCGACATCTTGGGTTCTATTGAGTTCACGTAGTAAATTCATTAATTGATATTGGTGGTGAATATCTAGTGCTGATGTAGGTTCATCCAATATTAAAACAGGAGATTGCTGGGCCAGTAACATGGCAACCCAAGCGCGTTGCCGCTCACCGCCGGATAAATTATCGGCGAGAGTATCCGCAAAAGAAGAGACACCCGCTTTATCCATGGCTTGGCTGACAATAGTTTTATCATCTTGATGCCAACGACCGAAGGCGCCACGCCAAGGAAATCGGCCTAAGCGTACAAGTTCGCGTACTGATAAACCTGCGGATGCAGGTAATTTTTGTGGCAAAAAAGCCAGTTGCCTTGCGAGCATTTTTTTATTGTAGTGTGCAAGGTTTTTGCCATCAAGATGAACGGTGCCTTGGTCTGGTACCGCTTGACCTGCAAGTAAATTAACGAGTGTCGATTTGCCTGAGCCATTGTGCCCCAATACAACGGTTAATTCAGTCGTCGGTAGCGTTAGTGATGGAATCGATAAAATCGGGCGTCCATCTCGTACAATATGAATATCACGAAGTTCAAACATAAAAATTTTCTCAAATAAAAAAACTACGCCCTATTAAATGATAGGGCGTGAGCGAAGCAGATTACCAGTTGTATTTTGTTTGGATAAGAACGGAACGAGACTGACCGTAATAGCAGTAATAATCACAGGCAGAAACGTATTCTTTATTGAGTAGGTTATTGATATTCACCTGTAACTGCCATTGTTTATTGAGTTTATAGGTTGCTGCGGCATCCCAAAGTGTGGCACTCGGTACTGTAATATTACTGGCTAAATTAGCTGGATTATCTTTTGACTGACCTAAATATCGAACGCCTGATCCTAATGTGATTTCTTGGGTATCTGTCAGTGGGATAGTGTAATTTGCCCAAGCAGAGGCCATATGTTTAGGGATTAGTCCTGCTTGCTTTTTGCCGCGGTCACCCGTGTTATCTGTTTTTGCGTTGGTATAGGTATAGGCGGCTTGAACGTTGAAATTGTCCGTTAGCTGCACCATAGCCTCAGTTTCAATACCTGTTGAGGTTACTTTTCCTGTTTGTGTGGCTACAAATGTTTTTGGATTGGTCACCAACGCATTTTTTTGTTCAATATCGAACCAGGCAACATTGATATATCCATCAAAATAGTTTGGAGTATATTTTACACCCACTTCAACTTGCTCACCTTTTAGTGGGTCATATAGTTTACCTGTTTCTGGGTCAATGGTGCTTAGCACTTCAAATGATTGTGAGTAACTTGCATAAGGAGAAAGTCCATTATCGGCTAAATACATCACTCCGGTATTCAAGCTAAACTCACCATCATTACGTGATTTATTAATTTGCTGAGTTTTATTTTTATTTTCAGTTTTAACCCAATCATAGCGAAGGCCAGCAACACCTATCCATTGGCTGTCAAATTTCACTTGGTACTGTGAGTAGAGGCTCGATTGTGTTTTATCAATGGTGCGATTGATGTTATTCGCAGGGTCAATTGGGGTGTATTTACCATAGATAGGGTTCCAAGGATTAATTTTGTCAAAATTATAGTTGTCTTGTTCATCCCCTTTGGTTTGGTGATATTGCAGTTCAACACCAGTCAACAGGGTATGTTCGAAACGTTCAGAATCCCATTCACCAACAATATTATTATCAAAAGTTATACTTTGATTTTTACCGTCACGAAATACTACACCTCGGCTTAGTTCACTGACGGAGGTATCCGCATTAGGGAATGCATAAACACTGCGCAAGGTTAATTTATTGTAGCCGTAATTTAAGCGTTGAGAAAAGCGCCATGAATCATTAATACTGTGTTCAAGTAGGTAGCCTGCAGACAATTGACTACGTTTATATTTATCGTAATCGGGCTCACCTAAATTAGTGGATGGCTTAATTTTACCAAAAGGTGATTTGATAGTTGTGCCTGCGGCAGGGAAGAACGGATTCGTGGGAGTACCATCATCATGTAAATAGGTACCCATTAATGTCAGCATCGTATCGTCAGAGATATCAATAGCTAAGCTCGGCGCAATATAAACACGTTCATTATCTGTGCCTTTTAGTTCACCATCACTTTTTTTCATTGTGCCAACAAGACGGTAGCGTACATTACCTTCTTCATTGGCATTACCAGCGACATCCAAACCGAATCCTCGTTGGTCATTATTTCCCGTCTCAAGGAAAACTTCGCCTTTGGGGGTAAATAACGGTTTTTTAGTCACGACGTTTACTGCGCCACCGGGTGTTGATTCACCGAATAAAACGGCAGAAGCCCCTTTAACCACTTCAATACGTTCGAAGCCATAAGGCTCTAATAGCCAAGTGTAATAACCATCGCGAAATAGGCGGCTGTTATCTAAATAAGTTGCAGCATCAAACCCGCGTACTTTAAACCAGTCGGTATCGTTATCGGCGCCGTAAGGTTGTGAAACTACGCCAGAAGTATAACGTAACGCCTCATCAAGCTTTTGTGGTGCGCGTGTTTCTAGCTCTTCTTGGGTGATCACTGAAACGGATTTAGGGGTTTCTTGTAGTGATGTATTCACTTTAAGAGCTTGAGCACTGACGACTAAGGTGTCAGATTTCTCACTATTCGGCGTTTCTGCAAAAGCACTGGAAATTGAAAATGATGCGGCAATGGCACTTAATAAAACGGGTGTTAGCGGGTGTTGTTTGAAAGGCGTCATGTTATTCACAGTGTATAAATCCGAATAGAGAATGATAATAGTAATGACTATTATTACTAATAATTGTATTAAGTGACATAATTATTATGTAAATGATGAGAAATAGAGAGTTTTGCAGGATATAAAATCATGAATTTGAAAAGTAACAGATGGTATGACGAGTAAAAAAATTAAAACTAATCAGTTGATTAACGTCTATATCAAAAAGGAGGCCATGAATTTGACCTCCTTTTTATTTTTAGTGATTGCCGTTAATTTAACGTAAGGCTGCTACTGTCTTAATGCAATTGCGACACGATTGAATGCACTCATTAAGCCTATCGCAAGGGTTAAATCAGAAATTTGTACGTCACTAAAGTGAAGTTTTACATGATTAAACAGTGAGTCAGGAGCCACTGTTTGTGCAATATTTGCGACAGATTCCGTCCAGGCTAATGCAGCTCTTTCTTTTTCAGTAAAATGATGGCTGACTTGCCAACCCGCTAAGGTATCAATTTTCTTATTGCTAACACCCGCAGCGCGCAATGAGGTGGCATGCATATCAAGGCAAAAAGCACAGCCGTTAATTTGAGAAATTCTAAGATAAACTAACTCGATGAGTTCTTTACCTAATCCACTTTTTTCTAGTGCATTTTTGCAATCAATTAAACCTTTGTAGGCTTCTGGTGACAGTATGTTGTAGGCTAGACGTAACGTACTCATAACTAATTCCTCATATAATTAAAGCATCAAGATAATATGCAGCTTATTGTCTTCATTGGTGTGGGTGTCTATATACTACACATTCTTGTTTTATCTGTTTTAGCACATTTAAATAACTGTAGCGCATATTAAAGCATCTTGGCCTATAATAAAGGGGCAAGAATAAAAAATATCACTAGGACAAGATGTGTTAAAAATGTTTCTACAAATTGATACAGCAGCTAATACACCACTTTATTTGCAAGTTTATCAACGTTTTCATGAAGGAATAAATAATGGGCAGCTACAGGCTTTCCAGCGTATTCCTTCAATACGAGCTCTTGCGAGTGAATTAAATGTGGCTCGAGGAACGATAGAACTCGCATATCAGTTGCTGATTAGTGAAGGATTGCTGGTGGCTAAAGGTGCTAAGGGAACCTTTATTGCTCAGTCGGTGAAAAATATACAAGACCATCAGACTAATAAATATCATGTTGCAGATGCTGTCGTATCAGAAAAAAAAGATCAAAAGCAGGAGAATAAGCAACAGTATAATATAACCGAGTATCCACAAAATATTGCTCCATTTAAATTAGGAATTCCTGCATTAGATGTATTTCCTGTCAAATTATGGTCAAGGCTATCAGCAAGTATTTTACGAGAAGCGAGTACAACACAGCTAAGTTACCCAGACCCTCAAGGCTTATTCAGTTTACGTGAAGATCTAGCTCGCTATTTAGTTATGTCTCGGGGGATCAATTGTACACCGGACCAAATATTTATTAGTGCGGGTTATTGCGCCAGCTTAACGCTAATTATGCAAAGTTTATTTAAAATCGGGGACATAGGTTGGTTTGAAGAACCGGGCTATCATATTGCGCGTTCATATTTACAGCATATTGGCATGAAATTGACACCAATCGAGGTTGATAGTCACGGTATAGTTGTTAAACAGGGCGAAAAAGTAGCGCCAAAAGCAAGATTTGCTTTAGTTACACCGACCCATCAAAGCCCGACAAATGTTTCGTTAACGTTAGCTCGAAGAATAGAATTACTTGATTGGGCTGATAGTAACCAAAGCTGGATTATCGAAGATGATTATGATGGTGAATTTCGTTATCAAGGTCGTCCATTACCGGCATTGAAAAGTTTAGATAAACATGAGCGAGTTATTTACTGCGGTACGATGAGTAAAGCGCTATTTCCTGCATTACGATTATCTTATATTGTTGTTCCTAACTCACAGATAGCTCAGTTTTATTCGGTTGCTAAAATTATAAGTAATCAAAGTTCTATTTGGCAGCAAGAAATTACACATCGATTTATTCATGATGGGCATTTTGCTCGGCATTTACGTAAAATGCGAAATTTATATCGTCAAAGAAGACAATATTTGATTGATGCAATAGTACATAATCTATCAGAGATTTTTGAAATTCAAATGCAATCGGGTGGTATGCATATTGTCGTGAAAATTATTAATGGCCAATCATCAAAACAATTTGCAGCAGTCGCGAATCAAAATGGTTTTGGTCTAGAATCACTTGATGAGTGGAGTATGAATAGCAGTAATAAGCAAATACTCATGCTAGGATTTACAAATATTAAGAATGAGGCTATCGCTGACCAATACTGTAAGCAATTAAGGGAAATAAGTTCAAAAATGTTAATTTAAAATGAGTAATTTAGCTTAAGATTGATTTTTAAATTAAAAAAATAAAGCATAACGTCAATTAAGATAATTAAATAAAACTGATAAAAATATTGAATATTAAAATGTGATGCTAAATTAATTTTATTAATTTCGTTATGATTCAATTGGTTGTAATTACTTGGATGGCTATGCGTTTTTTGCATACTATTTCGTCCATTTGCATTTCTCTTTAAGTTAAAAAAATGTAACTATCCATTTTAGGCTCAAGAGTCGCCTCAATAAAAGGGTCTTGTTAATATCAAAGACTTTAGATAAATACAATAGGGGTCCGAATGAATAGACAAAAATTGATGAAGCAAATTATTATTGCAATAGGGCTTGGCGTTATATTAGGTTGGGGATGTCATAATTACGCCGCATCGGTAGAAGAGGCAAAAAATATTGCTTCTTATATGAATATTATTACAGATGTATTTTTGCGTTTAATTAAAATGATTATTGCTCCACTTGTATTTGCGACTATTGTCTCAGGTCTTGTTTCTATGGGGGGCTCATCTTCCGTAGGTAGCATAACAATTAAAGCAATGGTTTGGTTTATTAGCGCAGCGATTATTTCATTAGCGATTGGTATGATTTTTGTTAATGTATTCCAATTAGGCGTAGGGCTTAATTTAGCTGTACCAGCAGTCGCGGTTGATAGTGGATTAAATACTTCAGGATTTACATTAAAAGCCTTTATTACGCATATTTTTCCGAAAAGTTTTGCAGAAGCAATGGCGAATAATGAGATTTTACAGATATTAGTTTTCTCAATATTTTTTGGTTCAGGATTAGCGTTTATTTGTAAAGATAAAAAAAGCCCAATTGTGACATTAATTGAAGATTTGTCTCGCATTATGTTTCGCGTGACTGACTACGTCATGAGTTTTGCACCTATCGCGGTATTTGCAGCAATTGCCTCTGCGGTAACAGTAGAAGGTTTAGGGTTACTATATGACTATGGTAAGTTAATTGGCCTATTCTATGTAGCGCTTGCTTTATTATGGGTGGTTTTATTTAGTGCGGGTTATTTCTTCTTAGGAAAATCAGTCTTTAATTTAGGTAAATTAATTAGAGAACCTGTTGCTCTTGCATTCGCTACTGCCAGCAGCGAGTCTGCTTATCCGAAAACGATGGAAGCATTGAACCAATATGGTGTGCCTAAGAAAGTTACTAGTTTTGTTTTACCCTTAGGTTATTCATTTAACCTTGATGGCTCTATGATGTATCAATCTTTTGCTGTCTTATTTATCGCAAATGCTTACGGCATAGATTTAAGTATTACTGAGCAAATCTTGATTTTATTAACCTTAATGGTTACCAGTAAAGGAATGGCAGGGGTCGCAAGGGCATCAATTGTGGTTGTCGCTGCAACTTTACCGATGTTTAATTTGCCAGAAGCGGGAATTTTATTGTTACTTGGTATCGATCAGTTCCTTGATATGGGACGAACTGCAACAAATGTAGTCGGCAACAGTATTTCAACCGCTGTGATCTCTCGATTAGAAGAGAGAAAAGGGAACTTACATGAAGAACCTGACGTTACTTTAAATGAAAAAGTAACCACAACATCATAACTCCAATATTAATAGAGCTTTAAAAACCGCTTCCTTCTTAGCGTAATGAATTAGGTGAATAATTACGCAAGAAGGAAGGAGGTAATAAAAATCGTATTATTTATAATTTTTGGTTGCGCATAAATTGCCAAAAGCGCTCAGAGGAAATATTTAGCCTCGCTTCGGTACGATAAATATAAACTCCCATTGTGATAGAAAGTTGATCATCTAAAATAGATAATTCTTTTTTTTCAATTTCATTCTTAATTGAATAATCAGGTAACCAACCAACACCACTCCCATTGAGTATCATACGTTTCAATACATCACTCATAGAAGAAACAAATGATAATTCAAAAGACAAATTATCTAGTTTACTCATTAATTGATTAACTTGTCGGCCCATATAGCTTTCATCGGTATATTTCATTAAGGGTAATAATGGGTCACCTAATTTAAAAATAGGTTGCTTATGGACATCACACAAAGAGACTAAATGTAAGCGACTTTCGAGTATTTTCGCATGCAAGAATGGAGATGACATGAGCTCTTCATTATAAAATGAAAGAATAAAATCACTTTGTCCATCTTTTAATTTGTGAACGGCTTCGTCAACATTGATAGATTCAACAAAAAATATTTTGTCAGTATCATGAGAAAACTGAGAAATAAAATCAGGTAGTAAAAAAACAGAAAGTGAATGTGCGGCTGATATATTAATACGTTGTTTGCTATTATCTACGCCCTTAATTTTATTTATTTGGAAATAGATATCATCAAGTAAGTTTCTGGCATAAACAATAAAGTTTTTTCCTTGGGGCGTAAGTTGAAGCGGATTTGTATTTCGATCAAATATTTCAAAACCTACGGCAGACTCAATAGATTGAATGCGTCGGCTAAAAGAGGATTGAGAAATATTTCGTTTTTCTGCTGCTAAAGTGAAACTTCGATATTCTTCTAATACGACAATATCATGTAGCCATTTTATTTC
The DNA here is from genome assembly GCF_052096715.1 of Providencia sp. NCBI lineage: Bacteria > Pseudomonadati > Pseudomonadota > Gammaproteobacteria > Enterobacterales > Morganellaceae > Providencia > Providencia sp. Next base: position 97,954 of record NZ_JBQDNB010000010.1, on the reverse strand, counting down.
TAAATTACTGATCATTGTTCCACCAAATTATTTTAGTTATTAATTTATTATGCAAATTTAGCATACCTTAGCGAAACTCTGCAATTACTGAAAGGCAGCATTGTGTCAAAATATATTTAATTTCAAGGAGGGTATATGAAAAAAATAATAGGTATGCTAGGTGGAATGGGACCTGGTGCAACGGCTGATGCTTTTTCAAAATTGATAGCTAATACACATGCGAAAAAAGACCAAGATCATATTCCTATTATTATCGTTTCTATTCCTGATATTCCAGATAGAACAGAAAATATTATTCATCAAGGATTATCACCTTTACCTGCAATGATAGATTCACTTAAATTGCTCGAAAATGCAGGTGTGTCTTGTATTATTATGCCTTGTAATACGGCACATTATTGGTATGAAGATCTAAAGGAAATTGTTAATATTCATTTTATTAGTATTATTGATGCTGCCTGTAATAAAATCATTAACTCAGGTATTAAAAAAGTTGCTTTGTTAGCAACAAGCGCGACTATTTATACAAAATTATATCAAGAAAAACTAAGGAATTATGGAATTGAATGCTTTGTACCAGATGAAGTTAATCAATATAAGGTAATGCAAAGTATTATTTCATATAAGTCAGGAGATCTGGAGTTGGCTAAAGAATTAATCTTTCCTTATGTTAACCAACTTAAATCATTAGGTATGAATAAATTTATAATGGGATGTACCGAGCTCCCCATCATATTGAATGAGTTATCAATTAAATCACCCGATGACTTTATTGATGCTACAGAAGAACTTATTAAGGAAACAGTGAGCTGGTATAATCTAACTAATATAGTAAATGAAACGGAAGATAATAAACTATCTTCTGCATTATGAAATCTATACAATTATCTTGAAATATTTGATTATTAAATAGACAGTTATTATTTTATCAAAAAAATTATCGCATCGTTGCAATGGCTAACAATATTTATTTTAGGATTGTTACGCTTGTAGTTATTTTTATAGTAAGGACAATAAGCGCTTTATTATAATGACAATAACTAGATAGGGATAAGAAGATGCAGTTTAAATCGATGATAAAATTAGTTATAGCTGCTGCTATATTATTAGTTTTAGGATTGGTAAGTATAAATTCGTATACGATTGTACAAGATGGTTCAGTTAAAGTAGGAACTTTTTTAGGAAAAGTTGATCCTGTGGCTTATGATGCAGGACTACATTTTCCAATTAATCCATTTACTAACTTTGATACCTACTCAACAAAAGATATCCGCGTTTCTTTAAAAGAATTACGTGTGCCTTCGCAGGATAAATTAAAATCGATAGTTGATATTACTGTTATGTTGCAATTTGATGGTGCAAAAGCGCCTATGTTACGAATTAATGGAGGAACGGAAAGCGAAGCTCTTGATAAATATGTTCGCCAGAAATTAATATCGACTATTTTAGAATTTGGTAAAGATGTTGCTAATGCACAGGATTTGTATACCGCTGATACTCAAAGAAAACTTCAAGAATCTATTCGTGATGCTATTCAAAATTATGCATCCCCTTATGGCTATACTATTAAAGAAATTATGATCCAAGATATTACCTTACCTGAGGTAGTTCAAGAGCAGGTCGTTAATACAAAAATGCGCCAAGAGCAAATCAATCAAGCGAAAGCAGAAGCAGAAAAAGAGCGTGAACTTGCACAGAAAAAGGTAGTAATAGCTGAGGCTGAAAGAGAATCATCAGAACAACAAGCTATTGCTAGAGAACGTAATGCGCAAGCAAGTTCATTTGCTATGCGCCAAGAAGCGGATGCAAAATTATATGCAGCACAAAAAGAAGCGGAATCAAACGCCATATTGCAACGTACAATTACACAAGAAATGATTAATTGGAAGAGATTGGAAATAGAACAGATAAAAGCACAAAAATATAAAGGTGAAGTCCCTAATATTGTTGTTGGTGCAGATTATGATGGTAAGATGATTATGGATATGCGTAGTAATTAATCATAACATTTTGTTTATTATTATAATTTTACTTTAGTTAATAGTAGATTGTTATCAATTTAAACTATAGTGAATAAAATAGCTCACCTAGTAATAGAGTGGGCTATTTTTTTATCTTAGAGTAATCATAATGATTTAATAAATTTGTTAGTGTTTAGCCTTTTATTTATAGATACTATGCAATGAGTATTTTTGGCGGTTTTTTGGTATGAAGATAAATGCGCTAGTTCTCTAATTGGTTGTCTACACTGAGAATTAAAATTTACCTCTGTACGATAAATATAGATAAAGTCATTGAGGTTGCTAATGATAGCAGTAAGTTCCTGCCTACTTGGTTATTGCGTTAGATATGATGGTAAACATCAATTATATTCCCCATTGAAAAAACTTTATGATCTTGGTTTAGTTATCGGTATTTGCCCTGAAGTACTGGGCGGTTTACCTACTCCGAGACCATCAGCAGAAATTATAGATGGAAATGGTGATGATGTTTTAGCAGGCAACGCTAAAGTCATAGAGAGTTTAGGAAATGATGTGACTGAGCAGTTTATTCAAGGTGCCCATATTGCCCTAAATATGCTAAAAGAAAATAAAATAGATTTAGTAGTTCTCAAAGCGAATAGTCCTTCATGTGGCAGTCAGCATATCTATAGTGGTCATTTTGATGGGACTTTAAAGGTAGGTATGGGCGTTTGTACCGCACTTTTTAAACAGCACAGTATCGAGGTTATCGATGAAAATAACCCAACCTTAAGTGATATTATTCACCATTATCTTATTCGTAATACTACTATTGTTGATAATGGATGATAATATTTAGATTGGTCGTTTTTATACCAATATTGCTTTTAGCTAAAGCATAATAGAACTTATATTAAATTTTGCGCATTTATACTATATTAATGGGATATAGATATGTAGCCGACCTGTATTTCATCATTAAAAGATATAATCTTGGATATAATATCTGAAATGAGCCTGTAACTACTTAATAACTAGATAATTATATTAGTATTATGGTATATCATCGGAAAATCTATTCTGCGGGTATATTCTATGTTTAATATTTCTGAATTAATTAATGATTCACCGATTGATTCAATTTTGTTGTTTGTTGTTACTTTTATTTTATTAGTGCTGGCCGCTTATATTGGTAAGTATATTTTTAAACGCAAAGCGGCAAATGAAGAAGCATCAGATGACGAAGCTAAAATTATTCTAGGTGCTATTTTATCGTTGCTAGGCTTGCTCATCGGTTTTGTGCTATCGATTTCTATTAATGGTTACAATAATCGACAACAAACTGAGGAAAATGAAGCAATAGCAATAGGTACTGCATATCAACGAGCTCAACTATTAAATAATAGTACTGATAAAGCTGAAGCTTCACAATTACTACAACAGTATCTAGAAGCTCGTATTGAGTTTTTTAAGTCAGGGGTCAGTGATGAAAATAATCAATGGCGAATGATATCTCTCGATAAACAAAGCCAACTGTGGAGTATTGCAGTGAAAGAAGCAAATCAATCTCCGAATCCTATTGTTGCCTCTGTCTTATCGTCATTTAGTGATTTATATCTCTCCCAACAAAAAACTATGGCTAGTTGGCGTCATCAAATACCTAATGCAACGTGGTTTTTACTTATTTTCTTTGCGATTTGTTCAAATATTTTAATCGGCTATAACATTCGAGGAACGAAAGGAAAGAATTGGTTGATAATAATCTTGCCGTCATTAACGACATTGGCATTATTTATGATTGCTGAGATTGATATTCCAGGGGAAGGCGTAATCCATGTAACGCCTGATGATTTAGCATTGTTACAAGAGTTTCTGTTTAGAGATGGAGCTTGGATTTCAAAATAGTTTTATTTATATTTTAGCTCTCCGTAAGCTTGTGCTAACGGAGAGCTTGATGATTAACGAACAATAATACCTAATAAAATTCCGATGGCACCAAAGTCCGCGTCACTGAAGGTAGTATTCGCAATACCAATGTCCCCAAGAACAGGTAGCAAGAACACAGGTAAAAATGTGATCAATAAACCTTGAGCAAAGGCACCCAAGATTGCACCACGACGTCCACCCGTTGCGTTACCAAAGACCCCAGCCGCAGCACCAACGAAGAAGTGTGGGACAACACCTGGGATAATCACGGTCATGTTTAAGGCATAGAGAATAAACATACCAATGACACCTGCTGCAAAGCTACTCAAAAAGCCAACTAAAACCGCGTTCGGAGCATAAGGGAAAACAACTGGGCAATCCAATGCAGGTTTTGCATTTGGCACTAATTTATCTGAGATACCTTTAAATGCAGGTACGATCTCTGCAATTACCATACGCACACCTTGCAATATGATGTAAACACCCGCAGCAAAAGTAATGGATTGCATTAATGAGAACATGAACCAGTTTTTGCCACCACTGACTTCACGAACATAATCACCGCCTGCAAATAAACAGGTAATGATAAAAATAATGAACATAGTGAAAGAGATAGCAACAGGAGTATCACGTAGGAATAACAAGCTTTTTGGTACATTCATATCTTCAGTTGAATGCGCTTTATTCCCAAATTTACTACCAATGAAACCGGCTAATACATATGAAATTGTCGAAAAGTGACCGATAGCAACATCATCAGAACCAGTTACTTTTTTCATATATGGGTGTGCGATGGCAGGGAAGAAGACCATACAAACGCCTACAATGATTGAACCGAGTGCAACTAATGCTGTTCCTTCCATTCCTGCCATTGATAATATAACGGCGATCATCATGGACATAAATAATGTATGGTGACCAGTAAGGAAGATAAATTTCCATGGTGTTAAACGAGCAATCAAAATATTGATTAACATCGCAAAAAACATAATCATTGCCATTTCACGACCGAAACTTTTTTGAGCGATAGAAACAATCGCTTCATTGTTCGGTACAACACCATTAATACCAAATGCGTGTTGGAAAATAGCAGAGAAATCACCTAGAGAGCTGACAACTAGGCCTGCACCAGCACCTAAGATCACAAAACCCATAATGGTTTTGATAGTACCTTTAATGCATTCAGTAACGGGTTTTTTTTGAGCAATCAAACCAATTAATGCGATCAGACCGACCAAAATTGCTGGTTCAGATAAAACATCTTGCATCAGAAAACGAAAAAATGACATATTGCCTCCGCTTACATTGCGCCGAGTTTAATTAACGCAGCACTGAGGCGATCTTTCATCGCCACTTTGTCTATCATATTTTCGAGTGCAACGATTTCGCCATCAACTTGTTGAGCAACAAGTTGTTCTGCGATGTCTTTTGTGCCAACAAAAATATCACTCACGGTACCTTTTGCTGAGCCAAGGTCAACGTGGTCAACTTCTGCATTAACTTGTAGATCTTTTAATATTGTCTTAATGCTCATTTCCATCATTAGACTCGTACCAAGACCATTTCCACAAACAACAGTAATTTTCATAATATTTACCTTAATACCCAATTATTCATATTTAGCGATGATTTTAAGAATGTCATCTACGTTTTCTGATTGCATGATGCTATCAATATCTTCTTGATTATCAAATAGCTCGGCAAGCTTAGCGATAGCGCCGATATGGCTATTACTATCTGTAGCAGCAAGAACAATGAGCAATTTGATTGGGTCATTTCCATCAGAGCCAAACTCAACACCTTGTTTAATCACGGTAAGTCCAAGAGATAATTGGTTTACACCATCTTCAGGACGCGCGTGTGGCATCGCAATACCAGGGCCTAATACATAATAAGGACCTATTTTTTCATGCGATTGAATTATGGCGTCAATGTATCGTGGTTCGATGAACTTATTATTAATTAAGGGGGTACAGGCTATTTTTATCGCGTCACGCCAGTCAGTGGCGCTATTTACGACTTGGATGACGTTTGGTGTTAGTAATGTCGTCAACATAAAACTTACTCCTGGTATCGTTACAGTTCTTTTTAGCTTTTCTATTAATGAAACGAATAGTAGTGATCTATGGTAGCGCTATCTAGCAGTATTTGTCGTTTTCGTGATAGCGCTATCATTTTAGGTAAATATAGACAATAAAGTGAAAACAAGCATGATTGCCGGTTAATTAACAAATCCAACCTGTGGTAAGTTAGGCGGGATAGGCAATACTTTTAGAGAAACTAAAAAATATTCTATGCAAAAAATACGAAAAAGAAAAAATACAGGAAGAGTGACATTACAAGACGTTGCAAAATATGCAGGCGTGGGATCAATGACGGTATCTCGTTCTTTGCGTACGCCTGAATTGGTTTCAGATAAGCTTAGAGAGAAGATCAATGAAGCTATAGAGGAGCTAGGGTATATCCCAAACTCTGCGGCGGGTATTTTAGCATCAGGGCAGAGCAGAACTGTTGCCGTGTTGGTTCCTTCTCTTCGCGATAACGCCAGTTCAGTATTCCTGCAATCATTACAAGAAGTGTTAAACAAAAATAATTACCAGGTTGTTATTGGTAGCCATGATTATCAGCAAAAAAAAGAATCAGAAGTGTTGTTCACGTTATTACAAAGTAACCCAGCAGCACTGATAATTTTTGGCGCAATTAATTCTGAAAGTGTATTTAACACTCTTCTAAATCTTGATATTCCTGTACTCGGTGTAGCAGGGGAATCAATACATCCTTTTGCTTTAAATATTAAAAGTAATATTGGTGATGCGGTTAATTTTCTTACTCACTATATGTTACAAAAAGGACATAAAAAAATTGGGTATATTGGTGCTCAAATGGACAATAAAATGCAAAGTCAGCAGTTAAGTGGTTGGAATAAAGCTATGCTTAACCATAATCTCAGTGCCGAGCAAAGTATTACAACGCCTTATATTGCGACTATGGATTTTGGTCGCCAAGCTATTAGTGAAATGCTAACGCGACAGCCAGAGCTTGAGGCCGTTATTTGTAGCCATGAAATGATTGCACTTGGTGTGATTTTTGAGTGTCAAAGAAGATTAATCAAAGTACCAAAAATGCTTGCGGTTGCATGTGTAGAAGGCTCTTCAAATTGCGATCATATTCATCCGTCTTTGACTTCAGTGCGAATTGATTACAGTAAAATGGCGCGGGAAACAGCGAAAAGATTACAGAAATGGTTGGTAGATGTCGATTGTGATGTTGAAGCTCTACATGAAGAAATTGTTTTCCCTTATAAATTCGAAGCAAGGCAAAGCGCCTAACGTGGTATTTTTACTGGTCTAGTTTCGGAGAATCTGTGATGCCCATTTTAACTTCACATTTAATCTTGAAATATCTAAATATGATTCATCATAAAGTGATTTGACTCACTTTATGATAATAAAATAGGTTGTTTTTTTTTGTCTAAAAATAAGTTTGCAAGCTGAGTCACTGCATCATTTCTATTTCATGATAGCGTATCAAGATGGTTGATTTTTGCCATTACGTTATGGCGCGTTAACGTCATTTTTGCTACGAAATATAATCATGTGAAATGGTTACAGGGGAAATTATGAAAATAAAATTATTAAAAGCATTCGTTTCAGCCGCAATTTTAGTTTCTTGTGGTGCGACAGCAGCAACTACGGGCTCTGAAGTTCTTATGGTTCAAAATGGTGGAACACCAAATAAGGTGTATACCGCGAATAAGCCAACGATCAAAGTAGCGACTTATAATATAGGTAAAAATGAGCTTTCAGGAGATGTGGCTGATTTAACCAACTTGAATAAAGCTATCGCTAAAATAGATGCAGACGTCATTGTATTAACAGAAATAGATAATAAGACGGCACGGAGTAAAAAAGTACACCAATTAGAAGAAATCGCAAAAGCAAATAAAATGCATTTTGCTTTTGGTAAAGCTTTAGATTTTGATGGTGGTGAGTATGGCGTAGGTATTTTATCAAAATATAAAATTGAAAAATCCCAAGTTATTAATTTGCCATCAGGGGAGGCTGAACAACGTGTGGTTTTGTTGTCTCAAATCACCAAGCCGGGCTTTGATACACCGATTATTATCATGGGGACTCATTTGGATTGGCAGAAAGATCCAACGGTACGTATTGGTCAAGTGCGTCATATTTTAGATGCAAGTATTGGTGATACTTCGACTGATTTTGATAATATTGCGGCTTCAATTAAAATTTTGGCAGGAGATTTTAATTCAACGGCTAATGAATTACCGACCCAAGAAATTAATTACTTATGGAATCCAGTACTGAAAAAAGATGTTGATTATCGTACTTGGCCAGCGGTAAACCCAGCTATTGATATTGACCATATTTTCACCTTTAAGGGGCAAGTGTGGGATGTTAAAAATATGCAGATCCCAACGGACAGTAAAGATTTTCAATGGTCAGGTGTAAGCGACCATCTGCCTGTTATTGTTGAGCTAGAATTACAAGAGCAATAAAAAATTGAATCGATATTTACAATAAATAAGAGTATGTAGCTTTAAAGGGAAAGTTAGAGCTGGAAATTGTTTTGACTCGGTGTATTTAAATTTCATGTTTAAAGGCCTCTTATTATGAGGCCTTTTTTTATTTATTAGTATTTTGCAAAAGACTTTGACGCTTTAGAAAACGAGCTTCAGCTGCATTCAAATAATTTTCAATTTCGTTATAAATTTTAAGGCGTTGCTGGCTTAGTTCAGGATTACTTTCTAGTGTGTGTGCTGTTTGTTGAATGAAGTTTTCTAAGAAACTTTTAACACTGGAGTATTTGCTGGCAATATTGGCATGGTAATATTGGTATACATAAGATTCCTGTGAGTGACTTAAGTTAATGTTTTGTTTTATGTTATTGGTTGCAAGTAATAATAATTGAATATTTGTCATGGTTTACCCTTTTTATTGAGAACAAATGCTACACGATTTTAATTTTTTTTTTTATCATTATTAGTCGGATAATTTTATATTTGCGTTTTACCTAATATTAGATAGGAATGTTCTGTAATTTTTTTGAATTATGGTTTCTGTAACTATCTATAATTCTTAATTTAAGTTGTGTAGAAACGATAAGTGAGAAAAATAGCGTTAAAGAATCTTATGTTTTTTAGTTTGTATGTTTTTTGTTAAAAATACGAAGTTGTGGGTGTTTAAAGGTGTTTTTATATTTTTCTTCTGAATATAATTAATTAATATCAATGAGATACGTGGATTTCTTGATTGAAAAATAAAGAGATGGATTTTCTAGGGAGATGGCTCTTATATTTTTATTATGTGATTTTATATTTTAATAAAGTTAGAGTTACTTTTGTATCATGATGAATAATAAGATTTATTGTGATTTTTGTGTTTTTTTCTAAAATTACTAATATTTAATTTCTTTGTATAAAATACATTTTACTCTCTGGCTGAGTTTATTTACCATTGTTGGTTGTTTATTAACAATTGGAAATGTTTATTCTTAATTTATTATGTTTTATAATGCCAAAACCATAGGAAAATTAAGGTGTGGTTAATAGTTAAGGTAAATTTTTATATTTAATATTGTAAGAATTGAAATATTTCTAAGATAAAAAATACAACTGGTAATAGTTAATCTTTTGTTTGCTATTTATATTATACTAGTGATGCTGTTATACTTACTCCCCTTATAGGTAAAAGTGTATAAATACTCAATATTAGCGTTTTATTAATTATGTCTATTTGTTTTAATTAGTGTTAGCTCTTTGCACGATAGCCTTAGTGTATGAGCCATCGCTTATAAAACATATTTAAGTAAGTGATGATTTTTTAAAGTTAAATATCGATATTTGACATAGGGATTAACTATTATCTTATTACGATAATCGTATTAGATTTTTGCAATTGGTGTAAAACCTGGTTTTATGAGAGCTTAATATATGAATATAATAAAATTGCTCACGATCCTTTTGCTAACAGGATGTGCCTTTTTGTTGGGAGTTACAGTTAACTATGCACCTAAACCTGATTTGGTTAGCTTAGCAAAAATTACTGTTGAGGATTATTTATCCTATCCAGAAACTGCTTCATTTAAAAATGTTAAATATAATTTTGTTCGCCAAACATCAGATAAAGGTGATCTGGGATATGTTTGTGGTGAAGTATTTCGGGTCAATAATGAGAAACTAGAAGGGTATAAAAAATTTATCGTTAAGGTGCATAATAATCTTGATGGGCGAGTATCGCTATCAATACCATTAGTTGAAGGTGATTATGATTTATTACCGATGGAAATGATTGAGTCGATGTGGCATAAATATTGTGAATGATTTTTGTCATTAGTTTGTGTCTTTTGGGAAGATACGTGCTTAGTTAGAATTGAAAATAACCATTGTGAGAATAGAGAAAACCTGAGTAGGCTTTCTCTATTTTTAATGTGCTTAACCTTTTAGTTCTCTTGCACATTGCTGCAAATTCAAAAATGAAGTGAAACGAATGTTATGTTGTTCTTGGTAATCGCCATTGGGTTGGTAAGTCAGATCAATAGTTGAAAATTGATCCATTGCCTGTGCTACAGTATTGCAAAGGCCACCTGCAACGGCGCCTAGTATGGCAGAGCCAAGTAAAACAGGTTCACTTGCTTGGGTTGAAATGACCGGCACATTGCATGTATCGGCTAATAATTGACGTACCAACGGGTGCTGTCCTGCGCCTCCACTAACTACGATATTTTCAATTGAAGCTCCCGATTGTGCTTGAGCCTCAATAATTTGTCTTAATCCATAACCAATCCCACAAATGCCCGCAATGTAGAATGATAATAAGTTATCAATGCTGTTATCCATTGAAAGACCTGCGATAACAGCGCGTGCATGTGGATCGGCAAAAGGAGCTCGATTGCCTAAAAATTCAGGAACTATATGGATACCCTTAGCGGATTCCACTGCTTGAGATGGCGAGGTAGCTTGTTGCAGTACCATATCGGCCAACATCACAGGGAGTGATTTGTGTTGTTCTTTAGCCAGTGCTTTAGCCTGTATTGCGGCAGGGTGCAGGGAAAGTAGTTGGTCGATAGCAGCTCCTGCTGCACTTTGGCCTCCTTCATTCAACCACATACCTGGCACCATGGCTGAATAATAAGGTCCCCAAACGCCAGGTATAAATACTGGTTCTTGAGTTGTCGTCATGGTGCAAGATGAAGTGCCAAAAACATAAGCCATGTTTGCTGTGGCATCTCCATTTACTCCGACAGTGCCGATTCCACCTGCATGAGCATCAATCATCCCTGCGGCAACAGGGGTTCCTACTAAAAGTCCCATTTGCTGCGCGGCTTGCAGGGTTAAACCCTGGCCACAAGGTGTGCCGGGTTCAACAATCTGTTGACCAATACGTGCAAATTTTTCATCGGCGAGTTCTGATAAACCAATTTGTTGGAAGTAATCTGCATCCCAACGTTTTTCATGAGCAAGGTAAGTCCATTTGCAGGTTACTGTGCAGGTTGAACGAGCTAATGAATCAGTGGATTTCCAAGTTAGAAAATCGGCTAAGTCAAAAAATTGCCATGTATTATCATAGGATTGTCGACGATTTTCTTTTAGCCATAAAATTTTAGGTGTTTCCATTTCAGGGGAGATTTTTCCTCCCACATAGTTTAAAACAGGATGTTTTAACTTATTAATACGTTCAGCTTGTTCGGTTGCTCGATGATCCATCCAAACAATAATATTACGATTTGGGTCTTCACTTGGGCTAATAGAAATAGGCTGTTTATCATGGCCAAGTACGACAAGTGAACAAGTCGCATCAAAACCTATACCTGAAACTTGTTGTGCAGAAGTATGAGACGAGGCCATGGCTTGCCTCACACAATGGCATACAGCTTCCCATATTTCATCACTTGATTGTTCTGCAAAATGAGCACTGTCTCGGTAAAGAGTAATATCTTGTTTAGCTGATGCAAGCATTTTGCCTGTCATATCAAAAATGCCCGCACGTGCGCTACCTGTGCCGACATCAATGCCAATAACCACTTTATCACTCTTTATTTGTTGTTCTTTTGGGCTATTCATTTTTCCTCCTGAGTATTTATCTCAGCGTTTAAAAAGTAAAACTAGAGGTCGACACTATTTGGTAAAATAACAAGGTCACGTACAGTGACATTTCTCGAGCGAGTTAGCATGAACAATACGGCTTCCGCGACTTCAATTGGTTGCATTAAGCTACCGTTCGCTAAAGCTTCTTCCATTTTTTCTTTTGGCCAATCATCGAGCAAAGCAGTCACAACAGGGCCTGGCAATACAGCACCAACGCGAACACCATGTTCTGAAACTTGGCGACGAGTTGAATGGACAAATGCTTGAACGGCAAATTTTGAAGCGGTGTAGATTGGTTCCCAAATGACAGGCACTACGCCAGCTATTGAACTGGTGAATAAAACATCACCTGATTTCTGAGCAATAAAATGTGGTAGCACAGTGCGAACACAACGAAATGCCGCATTGATATTTAAATTTAAAACTTTATCCCAAACGTCAGCATCACCTTCTGCAACAGGACCACCAATATATGCGCCTGCATTGGCATGAAATATATCTAAACCGCCTGCTTTTTTAATAATAGCATCTAACATGCCATCGACTTGCTCGGGTTTCATTAAATCAATGACTAATGGAATTGCATTTTCACCGAGCTCTGCGACTAGTTGATTAAGTCTTTCTTCTGCGCGGTCAATTAAAACAACTTTTGCACCTGCTTTAAGAAGGGTTCTAGCACATTCAAGACCTATGCCGGAAGCTGCGCCTGTAATTGCTGCAACTTTATTTTCAAGTGATATGGCCATTATGATTACTCCAATCGGTTATTTAGAAAAAGAGATAAAAATAAAATTTGATAAATTCAAGGAAATGAAAATGATTCATAAGCTGGCTTGATTGTTATGAAGACGTGTTGACATTTATTTATAGCGCTAGAAATAGCTAATACGAGGATATCAACTCAACATTTCATCAATTTCAACCTTGCTCAATCGATGTAGCAGTATTGCGAGTTTTCATCTTTGGTGTCAAGCTAGCAAAAAATGGAGATAGATATTTGTGACAAAGATCAGACAAAATAAGAAAACAACCATCTATGACCTTGCGGAACTGGCAGGCGTTTCAGCCAGTGCAGTAAGCGCTGTGCTTAATGGTAATTGGCAAAAAAGGCGTATTAGCGCGCAGTTGGCTGAAAAAATAATTCGTATCGCACAGGAACAAAATTATGCAGTCAATAAACAAGCGAGTTTATTGCGCAGTAATAAATCAAAAATTATCGGCATGTTAGTGCCTAAATACGATAACCGTTACTTTGGTTCAATTGTTGAACATTTTGAAGAAATGGCGCGTGAACGGGGATTATTTCCAATTATTACCTGTACTCGACGTGACCCTGTGTTAGAGCTAGAAGCGGCTCGAACAATGATTTCTCATCAAGTTGATTGGCTTATATCAACAGGGGCAACTAATCCAGATAAAATTACTGAGGTATGCCATGCATCTGGAGTAGCTACTTTGAACTTAGATTTACCGGGAACGCTAGCTTCATCAATTATTTCTGATAATTTTAGTGGTGCTAAAGCGTTAACCCAACGTATTTTGCTAAATAGAATGAATAAAAAGGCATCGTTAGAATCCCTTATTTTTATTGGGGGGAGGGAACGCGATCATAACACCCGTGAACGTATTCGTGGATTTATTGATGCACATAGAGAGTTAGGCATTATCGTTCCTGAACAACATATTTTGACTTGCGGTTACGCGGCAGAAAAAGCAGAGAAAGCATTATATAATTTTGTTAATATTCAAAAAATTGAGCAATGTGGTTTATTTGTCAACTCTACTATTTCCTTAGAAGGAGTCATGAGCGGATTGCTCAAAATGTCATTAATAGGCACACGCCAGCCGGTAATGGGGTGTTTTGATTGGGACCCATTTGTCGCTTTATTGGGCAATGATATTGAAATGGTGAAACAAGATGTTCCTACTATGTTGGATCATATTTTCAGGCTGATTGACGAAGAAAATAATAAACTACAGCTTATTGAGGTCTCCCCTATTGCGGTCTGCAAAACTCAATGAATATTAGTATATTTATATGCCGCTTGAGGGTTCCCTTTTATTTAATGCAGAGTTATAGGAAAATCCAAGCGGTAAATATGAGGTATTATTTATTCAATGTTTCGATAAGCAGTTGATGGCGTTGATTATAAAATTTAATGTACGTCATATAGCCGGCTAAGATTGTTGAAAGGCTAGCAGTGGCTAATAGCATAAAAGTGACCATGATTTGGTATTTTACGGCTTCTAATGGGTCAACGCCCGCAAATATCAAACCAGACATCATCCCTGGAAGGCTAACAAGACCGACGGTTTTAGCTGAATCGACTGTTGGGATCAACGAAGCTCTAATACTTTCTCGAATAATGGTGGCAGAAGCAATTTTTGGTGTGGCTCCTAAACTGAGCATTTCTTGAATTTGTTGTTGTTGGCTACTAAAACGTTGCCCAAGATTATTAAAGCACAAGCCGACAGCAATCATTGCATTACCTGCAATCATGCCTGTAATCGGAATGACTTGCATTGGGGTGAAGGCAATAGCATCGCTCACAATTAAAACAAGTAAGGTTAAAAAGGTTCCAGAGGTAATCGCAATCAATGCCGTCACAAATATCTTATCAATATATTTACTTCTTTTTTTCGCATTCCACGCAGCATTGAAGCAAATAAACATAACCAGTGCGATGGTCAAAATTTTATTATCGACATTAAATATGTATTTTAAAATATAGCCTGCAATAAGTAGCTGAATAATGGCTCGGCAGGTACTCCAGATAATATCTTTTTCCAGTGACAGTTTTTCTTTATGGCTAATAAAAATAGCCACTAAGACTAACATGATAGAAAAACCAAGCGATTCATTTGAGATAGTCGGTTGATGCACGGTTATTTCCTATTATTCAATATGATGGACGGGAAGAACAAGAATATCATCAGCGTGAGATATCTCATTTTGGTCATGAGTTACCCACAGTATTGCAATGTTATTTTTCACAGCAAGTTGATGAACTAACTCATTTACTTTAGTTTTATTGTCTTCATCTAAAGCACTGGTAATTTCATCCAATAAGAGGATCTTTGGCAAGAATTGTAGATTTCGAATTAATGATATTCGTTGTTTTTCTCCACCTGAAAGTTCATTTATGCCTTTATGAATAATATCTTCAGATAGCGAAAAGTAGTGCAGGTCATCTAAAATTTTACTTTTATTGAGTGGTAAATGGCGAATTTGGTAAGGAAAAAATAAATTGTCATAGACCGTGGTGCCAAATAATGCCGGAGTTTGAGTGCAATAAGATACCTGCTGACGATAGTTTTCAGGTGATATGGTATCGATATCTTGCCCTTCGAAAATAATTTTTCCACTACTCGGTGGAATCAATGAAGCGATTATTTTCAATAATGTGCTTTTACCGCAGCCTGAAGGACCAGTAACTAATTTGAATTCACCTGCCGCTAAGTTAATCTGCACATTATCGAGAATGATTTTTTTATCAATTTGATAGCCAATATTTGTCAGTTGTAAAAGCACGTTTTTTTATCCATGTTAGGTATTGACTCGTTTTATCCTATTATCTAATTTTGTGCGTTGTTTCATATCAATTTAGATATAACTAATATTATGCGCTATTTGAAAGCTAATTCACATTGCATTATGGTGATATGTTTGATGGCTAATCAGGGGCTATGATTTTCATCATACGACTAGCAGTTTAAATCTTAATGGCAATTAGGAATTAAATAAGTTTACATGAACTCATGATTTGCCATATTATTTTGTGGTAATAATATTTAGGGAGATGGCATTCCTCCTGTGATAAACCGCCCATTGTGGCTGATGATGCCTACGTTAACCTTTTCAATCGATAGGGTACGTAGGTATTATGTGCCCTAAATTTAGGGCATAAATGTATCTCAAGGTTTTTCCTTTCATTTATTCCCCCGTTATGTTTTAAGGGAATTATCTATGTATGCAGCGCTTTTCGCTATTGCCGTCGGTTCAGTTTTAGGGGGATGGCTAAGATGGTTTGTTAGTTTGAAACTCAATCACTTTTATCCCAATATTCCTCTTGGAACCGTATTTGTTAATCTAATTGGTGGGTTTATTATTGGGTTTGCTATCTCTTATTTTGCAAGTGCCAATATCAGTTCAACCTATAAATTATTTATCGTGACAGGCTTTTGTGGTGCATTTACGACTTTCTCAACTTTTTCGTTGGAAGTTTTGGTGCTTATTCAAGAAGGAAAATTAGCCTTTGCTTTTAGCACGATAGCCATTCATGTTATCGGTGCTCTACTCTTTACTTTACTTGGAATGCTGTGTCATAACTGGCTAGCTCAAGGCTAAATAACCTAATTGAATTAGCTCAAGCGATTGAATCTATTACCGCTTGAATTAATTCAAACTATGGAGTTAGGCATCTGTAAGTAACTTACGGGCGGTGGCTTCATCGGTGACGAGCCCTGATATCCAACGGCCATTAAGCACAGCTTTAACGGCTTTATATTTATGCATGCCACCGGAAAAGGCTATGACAGGCTTTTTTGTCTGTGCTTCTAGCGGTACGCTGGTGTGTGTATCATCAAGTTCGGTAGACAGTCGCTCTCCATTGGCTTGAATAAAATGCCCAAGCATTTCTGCTGCAACGCCTTTTTCAAGTAACATGGCAACTTGCTCATCGGTAATAAAACCTTCTGAATTCAAAGGGCAGCCAATACCAACCTCACCAATGCCTAAAAAGGTAATATCAGCATTGATAGCTTTTTCAGTTACGTCTTTATAAACACGATGTTGGCACCACATTGCTTTATCTTCAGGACTATCTGCATATAATGGCACCGGTAAGATGTAGTGCCGACAATGTAATTTTTCAGCAAAGCTGAGGGGAACATCATAACGCGTTGCAGAGCTATCTCGTGCAATGGCACCAATTAATGAAACACATTGATGTTGAGGAGTGTTTAAATTGGGCAATGCATCAATAATATGGCGCAAAGTTCGGCCAGATCCAATACCAATCACCTGTGGCTCTTCTTTATCAATAAGTTGTTCCATCAACTCTGCACCCGCGACAGCTATCATATCTAATACTGACTCTGCATCAAGCTCTCCCGAAGGAACCACATAACAGTGTGTTAGCTGATATTGTTCCTGTATTTCAGTGGCTAACTTTAAACATTCAGTTATTGGGTGCGTTATCTGAACATGTACCATTCCCTGTTCTTTTGCTAGCGATATTAGGCGCTGAGCGACCTGCCTTGATAATCCTAATTCATGGGCTATCTCTTGCTGTGTTTTGCCAGCAACAAAATATAGCCAAGCTGCGCGTGCGGCTTGCTCCATTTTTTTCATTTCTCGCAGCATTCGTATTTCCCCACTTTTTATTATTGTGTTTATGAGCCATGGACGGATGATTAATTAGTCAATGAACTATGAGTCAGTGAACAAGAGATATGAGCCATTATTTATCTTCAGCCTAATTATGGCGATTATTGTGGGTTTGGGCAAATGTTTATTAAAAGGGCAAAAGTTAATACTGTGAGCGCTATCGCAGTAATATTAATGCTATTGAAACTAAACTATAACAAATGGGCATATGCCCTATAAATAAACAAATATCCAATTCAGGTTGAGGAGTCACAATGTTAAAACAAAAATCGGTGTGGATGCATATCGGCGCAGGTTCATTTCATCGTGCGCATCAAGCTTGGTATTTACACCGTTTAATTCAGCAAGGGGATGATAGTTGGTCGATTGCGCTGGGGAATATTCGTAACGATGCCAACACACTATTAGACAACTTAGCAAAACAAAATGGTGAATACACACTTGAAACGGTTTCACCTGAAGGTGAACGCAAATATGAAAAAATCACGTCGGTGCGTAAAATTTTGCATTGGGACGAAAAATTAACAGAATTAGTTAAGCAAGGTTGTGAAAAAGAAACTCGCGTTATTGCTTTTACTGTGACTGAAGGCGGTTATTATTTAACACCTCAACATGAATTAGATAGTGAACAATCTGATATTAAAGCAGATTTGAAAGGTGAGTTGCGTACTATTTACGGCACATTAGCACATATTTTACGAGCACGTTTAGCGGCTCATGGGGAAGCGGTTACTTTACTTAATTGTGATAATTTACGCCATAATGGTGAACGCTTTAGACATGGTTTTCTCTCTTTTCTACAATTAAAGGGCGAAATCAAATTATATGAATGGGTAAAAAATCAAACTCGTTCACCGAATACTATGGTTGACAGAATTACACCTCGTCCAACGCCAGATGTTGCTGAGCGTGTGAAGCAACATACGGGATGGGATGATAAAGCCCCTGTTATGGGAGAGTCTTTTATTCAATGGGTAATAGAAGACGATTTTATCAATGGGCGTCCTGCACTGGAAAAAGTTGATGTAGAAATGGTGGATTCTGTATTGCCATGGGAAGAAGCCAAAATTCGTATTTTAAATGCGAGCCACAGCTGTATCGCATGGGCGGGAACGTTGATTGGCTTGAACTTTATCGATGACAGTACCCGTGAGTTGCCTATCAAACAAATGGCTTGGAATTATGTTACCCAAGATGTTATTCCGTCATTGTCTCCGAGCCCGTTAGATTTAGAACAGTATCGCGATGTGGTATTAGCGCGCTTTAGTAACCCTTATATTAAAGATACAAATCAACGTGTTGCCGCGGATGGTTTATCTAAGATCCCAGGATTCATTACGCCGACATTGCAAGAACGTTATGAACAACAACAAACGCCAAGTGCGACAGCGGTGCTACCCGCACTATTTTTTGTATTCCTTAAACGTTGGGCGCAAGGAAAATTGCCTTATGAATACCAAGATGGTGTTTTGGATGTGGCCTATTACCAAACGCTGATGAACGCTGATAATGCGCTCGATAAATTTGTTGCAGATGAAACGTTATTTGGCTCATTAGCCAATTCGGCTGAATTTCATACATTAATGATAAATACCGTGGCAAATATTGAAAACTGGCTTAAATCGCCAGAACAGACATTGTAAAGGAGATTTGTCATGTATCTCGGAATTGACCTTGGCACTTCAGAGCTTAAAGCGGTATTGATTGATGGAGACGGTGAAATTGTTGCGTCTAGTCATATGGCTTTAACCGTACAACGACCTTATCCGCAGTGGGCAGAACAATCTCCTGATAGCTGGTGGGAAGCGACCAATGCGGTTGCCGCAACATTACGACAAAAGGCGCCTAAAGAATGGGCGGCGATAAAAGCTATCGGTTTATCTGGGCAGATGCATGGTGCTGTTTTACTTGATCAAAAAAATAATGTGCTACGTGATTGTATCCTCTGGAACGATACCCGAAGTGCGAATGAATGTAATTGGCTAATGGAAAACTACCCGCAATTTTTGACCATAGGGGCAAACTTGGTCATGCCAGGCTTTACTGCCCCTAAATTATTGTGGGTTGAACGTCATGAACCTGAGATTTTTAGCCAAATTGGAAAGGTATTGCTACCGAAAGATTATTTGCGTTGGAAGATGACTCGTGAGTTTGTTAGCGAGATGTCTGATGCTGCGGGAACTTTATGGTTAGATGTCGCAAAGCGCGATTGGTCTGATGAATTATTGGCTGCAACAAATTTGACTCGTGAACAAATGCCATCATTAGTGGAGGGTTCTGAGAAAAGTAGTGTATTAAGCGCTGATCTTGCCTCGCATTGGGGGCTAAGTGCAGATGTCATCGTCGCTGGTGGTGGGGGGGACAATGCGGCTTCTGCGGTTGGTGTTGGCGCGATTAATGAAGGCGATGCTTTAATTTCATTGGGTACCTCTGGTGTGATTTTTGTGGTTAACAATCAATTACAAGCCGCGCCACATAAGGGGGTACATGCTTTTGCTCATGCACTACCTAACCGTTGGCATCAAATGAGTGTGATGTTGAGTGCAGCAAATTGTTTACGTTGGCTGTGCCAGCTATTGTCGACAACAGAAAATCAATTGATGGACGAAGTTGGTCAATTGAGTGAAGAACAGAAAAAACAATCCCCCGTATTTTTGCCTTATCTTTCAGGGGAAAGGACGCCTCATAACGACCCTTTTGCGACAGGATCATTTTTTGCACTGAAAAATGAAACGACTCGTGGACAGCTGGGTTTTGCTGTTATTGAAGGCGTTACTTTTGCACTTGCAGATGGCATGCAGGTGCTTAAAGAAACAGGAACACAAGTCAGCTGTTGTAGCTTAACAGGAGGAGGGGCTCGGAGTCCTATTTGGGCACAGCTTATTGCGGATGTAATTGATATTCCAATAGTTACCCATCCTGCGAGCTCTTCTGGTGCACTCGGTGCTGCGCGCCTAGCTTGGTTAGCGGATGGTGGAATTGAAGAGCTGGTGTGCCGTAAACCCGATGTTCTGAGCACTTTTTTGCCTTGTAAAGATAACCAAGTCTGGCTTAAGCAACGTTTAGATGTGTTTAGATTATTGTATCAACAGCAAAAACAAGCAAGAGCATTAATGCCGTGATAGGACCAGTAACGGCGGTTATTTACCCTACAAGCCGTCGTTACTTTATGTGTTTTCGATTTAAAAAACATTTAATTAATAAAACTACAATTTAAAAAAGAGGAAACTGCAATGGAACAAAAGCAGTATTGGCTTGGATTACCTAAGCATTTGTTCTGGGGTTTCATCGCTATCGCTATTTTTATGAGCGGTGATGGTTTTGAAATGGCCTTTCTATCTAAACATATTACTGATCTTGGCTTTACACCGACACAATCTGCGATGGTTTTCACTGTATATGGATTAATGGCTGCGGTAGCGGCTTGGGCGTCGGGCGTTGTTGCTGAAATTATCACTCCATTGAAAGCCATGATGATAGGTTTCGTGTTGTGGATCGTAATGCATGTTTTATTCATGGCATTTGGACTCGGAATGAAAAGCTATTCAATGATGCTGTTATTTTATGGTATCCGTGGTTTGGCTTATCCACTATTTATCTATTCATTTATGATGATGTTGGTTCAAGTTATTCCTCGCGCGCATTTAGCGGCAGCGACAGGGTGGTTTTGGGCGATGTATTCAGTGGGTATCGGTGTTATTGGTAGCTATTTACCGAGTTTTTCCATCCCATATATGGGGGAGACGGGAACACTTTGGATGGCGATAGGTTGGGTTGCCATTGGGGGGGCAATTGCTTATTTTAGTCTCCGTAATGTGCCTGTTGATCGCTCGAAAGTAAATTTACCGATGAAAGATAAAATGTCCGAGCTGTCACGTGCTGCGACAATTTTATTTACCAATAAAAATATTCTTATGGCAAGTATCATTCGTATAATTAATACAATTTCGCTATTTGGATTTGCGATTATTATGCCATTATTATTTGTTGATAGATTAGGGTTTACTATTTCTGAGTGGCTACAAATTTGGGCAGTGTTCTTTTTTGTGACTATTTTCACCAATATTTTTTGGGGTATTGTTGGAGAACATATCGGCTGGATCCGTCAAGTAAGATGGTTTGGTTGTTTAGGTATGGCTGTATCGAGTTTAATGTTTTATTACCTACCCGTATATTTTGGTCATAATTTCGCGATTGCATTAATTCCAGCCATTATGTTAGGAATATTTGTTGCCGCATTTGTCCCTATGACAGCAGTATTCCCAAGTATAGAGCCTCATCATAAAGGTGCTGCGGTATCTATTTACAACTTATCTGCTGGTCTTAGTAATTTTGCTGCGCCGGCTATTGCGAGTTTATTTCTTCCTTTTTTTGATATTGTCGGTGTTGTTTGGGCTTACACTGGTTTGTATATATTTGCGGGTGTTTTAACTTTCTTTATTAAAGTGCCACAACCTGGATTTGAAAATAACCGTAAAATTAAAAATGTAGTTGTTTCATCAGAGCAGTCAGCTGCAAATCAGTAATGTATTAGGGATTAAACTCAAATAATGTTGTAAACCTGATTTTGCGAATTCAAACAACCTCATCGATATTTAATATATTTGTGAGGTTTTTTATTTATTACATTTAAAGATTTTTACGCCTTTTATGTTTATGTTGGAAGGGAAATAACTCAAAAATATAAAAAAGTAGAATATATGGTTCAAAGAGAAAATTCCTTGTTATTGTTGTGTCTTTTTTAGATTGTTGTCATGTGTAATTAAAAATATAAGCCTAGGTAATAGAATATAATTTCATGGTTTAAAAATTAACCTGAAGATTATACCGTTAAAAAAAACATATAAATAAGAATTTAACACTAATTCTCTGTTGGATTGTTAGAGGATATGGGAAGTATATAGCTAAGCTTTATTATATCTGACTATAAGATTTATTATCTCTGATTATTCCTATCTCTGTCATCCTGGTTTTGTGACCTATACATCTGGATTTTCAATGATATTATGAAATTTGTTGCGTTTTTGTATAAGTATAGATAATTACTCTTAATATTGGTTATATAACATTCATAAGCAAAATTTTAATCTGTCTCAATGTAAGATAAAAAGTTTGTAAAACTAAAAATAAACAATTAAAAAAAGATACATTCGGGGAAAAAGTCATGTCACAGATGTTAGCGCTGTTTCTTATAGTGGGGATATTGTATATCGGGGATGCGATAGCGGTGAGGACCAAAGCATGGATCCCATCGGTTTTCGTTTGTGCTGTTTTATTTTTGGTTGGCTATTGGACTATATTTCCAAAAGATATTGTCAGCATTGCCGGTATTCCACAAGTGGTTGCTGTATCACTGATGTATTTATTGATAACCAATATGGGAACCTTATTATCGCTTAAGGAATTACTGCGACAATGGAAAACAATTTTAATTTCCTTATCCGGTATTTTAGGCATCATCGTCTTTATTTATATCATCGGGATGGCACTGTTTGATTTAAATACCGTATTGGTTGCAATACCACCGCTAGTGGGCGGCATTGTCTCTTCATTAATTATGTCAAAGGGTGCGGCGGAGGCGGGTCTTGTTGATCTTTCTGTTTTTGCCATCTTAATTTATGTTATGCAAGGCTTTGCGGGATATCCACTAACAGCAGTTATGTTAAAAAGAGAAGGGCGTCGTGTTTTAGAGCAGTATCGTAGTGGGAAATGGCATGAATCATTAGCTGCGGAAGGGGCTAATGATGTTGAAGTTAAAACGTTGGTTTCAGAAGATGAAATGCCGCGTATGTTTAAAAAAATACCTTCTCATTATAATACTAGCTACTTTAAATTTTTACGATTAGCGGCTGTGGGGTATATCGCTTACATTGTTTCTTCATGGGCCGCGCCATACGTTAGCATTAGCCCATTTGTATTATGTTTATTATTTGGTGTTATTGCATCGTCGGCTGGATTTTTAGAAAGACAACCATTGCAAAAAGCCAATGGTTTTGGTTTTGCCATCATGGGATTAATGTTATTTATTTTTGATACATTAAATCATGCAACTCCCGATATGCTATTACGCCTTGTTTATCCGATGGTCGTGTTAATTGTCGCCGCTGTTATCGGTATGTATATTGCTTCATGGATAGTAGGTCGAATTTTAGGTGTTTCCAAAGAGATGGCTTTTGCGGTTTCATTAACAGCGTTATATGGTTTTCCAGCAGATTATATTATCACTAATGAAGCGATTAATGCCTTAACCAAAGATGAGAAAGAGCGTCAAATACTTACAAGTCACATGTTAGGGCCGATGTTAGTCGGTGGCTTCATTTCGGTTACGATGGTTTCAGTGGTCTTAGCTGGGATTATGGTTGCTTACATTGTTCCGGTTGCAGGGTAATTATTATGGAAACAAGTATTTCTAGAATACAACGTCATTTAGAGCAATTGGCGGAATATACATTAACACCTGGGCAAGGTACTACGCGCATGAGCTATAGCGAGCAAGATAGTCAAGCTCGTGCTTATTTAAAACAGGAAATGACTGCATTAGGTTTGCTTGTCCGTGAAGATGCGATTGGTAATATTTATGGTCGATTAGAAGGACAACAGCCTGAGCTTCCGGCGGTGATTATTGGTTCCCACTTTGATTCGGTGCCTAATGGTGGGGCTTTTGATGGCCCAGCAGGCATTATCACTGGATTGGATGTGGTCGCGCGTCTGCGTGAGCAAAACCTCCAGCCACGTTATCCACTTGAGGTGATCGCACTGGTTGAAGAGGAAGGAACGAGCTTTGGTCGTGGTTTGATGGCATCTAGTGTGATAACCGGACTGATTGGTAGTAAAGAACTTCATCAGTTAAAAGATAGGCAAGGTGTTAGTGCCGCGCAGCGCATGGCGACAGTAGGCTTCAATGCAGATAAAGCCCATGAAGCGGTGCTGAAACCAGAGTCGGTGAAAGCATTTCTAGAATTACATATTGAGCAAGGTCCTGTATTAGAGCAAGCCAATGAAGATGTTGGAATTGTCGATACCATTGTTGGTATTAGTCAATTAGAAATAAAACTTCAGGGCAAAGCAGGCCATGCAGGTACTACGCCAATGAATATGCGTGCTGATGCATTAGTTTGTGCTAGCCATATTAT
Source organism: Providencia sp. (assembly GCF_052096715.1). Classification (NCBI taxonomy): domain Bacteria; kingdom Pseudomonadati; phylum Pseudomonadota; class Gammaproteobacteria; order Enterobacterales; family Morganellaceae; genus Providencia; species Providencia sp. The sequence goes on along the minus strand of NZ_JBQDNB010000010.1, from coordinate 73,438 downwards.
TAGTCATATACCGGAGCTTGCTAAGGCTGCGGGCGATAATACGGTAGCGACGGTGGGGCGCTTAAATGTGATGCCCAATGGTGCAAATGTTATTCCAAGTGAAGTTATTTTTAGTGTCGATATTCGTTCAAAAAATGATGTTGCGTTACGAAGGGTCATTGAGCAAGTTATTGAATTAACAGAGCAAGAAAGTGAAAAATTCAATATTACTAGCGCTATTGCTCAGCCTTTGTATGTGAAGCCGACAGTATTGAATAGTGATATTTGTGAATTAATGAAACAGCACGCCAGTGCACAAAATTTACGTTTTCGTACCATGGTGAGCGGTGCAGGTCATGACACGATGATTTTTGCAGGCATTACTCAGACAGGACTCATTTTTGTTCCTAGCCGTAACGGTTTAAGTCATCACCCTGATGAATGGACTGATTATGCACAAATCGCACGCGGTGTGGATCTGATGTTTGCTACAGTAAAATCGCTGACTGAATGTTAATCATTATAAATTATTAGAACAATAAATTGCATATAACTAAATTGTAAAAAGTAAATTTCAATTAAAGTGTTTGCAAAAAAGGCAAAAGGTAAAAAATGGTCAATACAACAATTGCAGCTGCAATCAAAAAACATACACAAGATATGATTGCATTTCGTCGTGAGCTCCATGCAAACCCTGAGTTATCATGGGAAGAGGTCCGAACGACCCAGCGCATCGCCCAAGAGCTGGCAAAAATTGGCATTGAATATCGACTTACCGAGCCAACGGGAATTATTGCTGAAATCAAAGGCGGTAAACCAGGTAAAACCGTTGCATTGCGAGCGGATATCGATGCATTACCTGTTTTAGAGTTGAATGATTCATTAGAGTATAAATCGACAATCAAAGGTAAAATGCATGCTTGTGGACATGATGCGCATACCTCAATGCTACTGACTGCCGCAAAAGCACTTTATGAAGTGCGTGATCAGCTAAAAGGTAATATTAGGTTGATTTTTCAACCCGCTGAAGAAACCGCGAAAGGTGCAAGCGCAATGATCAAACAAGGTGCAATTGAAAACGTGGATAACGTATTTGGTATGCATATTTGGTCTACTACGGCGTCAGGCAAGGTTTCTTGTAATGTAGGCGGAACTTTTGCTTCTGCGGATTTACTTATTGTAAAATTTAAAGGTCGCGGTGGACATGGTTCGATGCCTGAAGCTACCGTTGATGCAGCTATTGTTGCCTCTTCCTTTGTGATGAACTTACAAGCGATAGTTTCCCGTGAAACTTCCTCACTTGATTCTGCGGTTGTCACCATCGGAAAAATGGAGGTGGGTACCCGCTTTAATGTTATTGCAGAAAATGCGGTGTTAGACGGGACTGTTCGCTGTTTTGATCTAGAAACTCGTACCCGCATTGAAGCGGCTATTCGTCGTTATGCAGAGCATACAGCTGCAATGTATGGCGCAACGGCAGAAGTAGATTACATTTATGGAACATTACCAGTTATCAACGAAGAGCGTAGTGCACTGCTAGCACAATCTGTGATTAAACAGGCTTTCGGCGAAGAAACGTTAATGTTTGAAAAACCGACACCGGGCGGTGAAGATTTTAGTTTCTATATCGAAAATATACCGGGCTGTTTTGCTTTATTAGGTTCAGGTAATGCAGAAAAAGATACCCAATGGGCGCATCATCATGGTTGTTTTAATGTTGATGAAGACGCGATGGCAACAGGTGCAGAGCTTTATGCACAGTACGCCTGGTCATATTTACAGCAAGAGAACTTTTAAATGATCTCTATTATGGCTTTCGGATTGATATTATTACCTATACCAGGATTAGCGTTAACCCTATTGCCAGTGCTTTTTGTTTAAACGATGCTAATGGATTATTAGGGTGGAAACCCTAATAATCTTTATTGGTTATGATGAACAAAAATGGCGTCTCTTAAACGTTGCTGCTGCTCAAACCTCTGTTCGTCTGTTAATCCCGCATCATGAGATAACTGTGTGAGCAATTCATTCATGTTATGAACAATATTTTCGTCTAATTTTAAATCAACTTTTTTAACTATTTCTTCGTAATGTGTCATTGCGCATCGTCCTGTAAATTTAAAGGTCAAATTATAAGATATGAAAATATTAAATGCATTATCGATAATTATATCTAATTAAGTGCTAATTTTGTTTATCGATAACCATTACAGCCATCGTATCAGGTTCAAGTGCCCGCATAATATGAGGTTCATCTCCAGGATAATGAATATAATCGCCGGGGTGTAACTCTGTTGGGTTATCAAGCGGGCCGACTAAGGCTCTACCTGACATCAAAATAATATGTTCACTCACACCGTGCATATGGGGTTCTGAAATGCGGTCACGACCTGGTTGAGCAACCACGGTATAAATATCACGTCGTGAATCAGAGGGTGCGGACGAAAGTAAAAAAACTAAATAATTAGCATGTTCAGCACTGATTTGGACACCATCACCATGACGGATCACCGTTACTGTTTCTCGTTTATCTTCAATGAGACGAGCAAATGGAATATCTAAAGCAATACAAAGTGCCCATAACGTCTCAATACTGGGATTACCTTGGCCTGATTCTAATTGGGATAAAGTCGATTTAGCGATCCCTGCCTGACGAGATAATTCAGATAAAGATAACCCGCTTTTTAATCTCTCACGGGCGAGTGCTTTTGATATCAGTTCGATAGGGGGCGAAAGTAAGCTCAATTTTAATATCCTATTTTGATTGACTTAGCGATAATCATCGACATAATGAACGAACGTATTATATATCGAACGGTTGAATTATGCTAACTTCTACACTTAATAATAACACAGTGAAAAATATTACACTGGTGTGTATTGCAGACCTTATTGTTGGAATTTCGTATGGGGCACTGGCTCATTCCCAAGGATTTGATTTATGGGTGCCCCTGACTCTGTCTATTTTAGTTTTAGCTGGGGCATCAGAATTTTTATTTATTGGTGTTATTTTTACGGGAGGAAGCCCTATTTCGGCGGCATTAGCGGGGCTATTGGTAAACTCGCGACATATTCCATTTAGCTTTGCTGTCAGCGAACTGGCAGGAAAGGGGCCAAAAGCACTACTGGGATATCATATTATGAATGATGAAAGTGTCGTATTTGGTTTAGCACAAGACAATAAAACAGAAAAACGTGCTGCATTTTGGTTATGTGGGATAGGGATCTTAATTTGTTGGCCTGCAGGTGTTTTGATTGGTGAGGCGCTGGGTAGCTTCATTAATGATACTCATGTGTTGGGAATGGATGCAATGTTTCCCGCGATCATTTTAGCATTATCATTACCGGCGCTAAAAGATAAACGTTTGAGGATCACTGCAATTATTGGGGCTGTGATTGCTGTTGCTGTGACTCCAGTATTACCGGCGGGAATACCCGTTTTGCTCGCGTTATTGAGCCTAGTTATTTATATAAGGAAATAATTATGATGGATAATCCATGGCTTATTTTAGCGGGTATTTTAATATTGGCTATTGGTACGTATTTGATGCGCGCATCTGGCGCTATTCTAAAAGATAAAATAGTTTTATCCGACAACAGTCAGGCTCTATTTTCAGCGGCGGCGATTGTGATCTTATTCTCTGTTGCAGTGACTTCAACAATCTTTGATGGAAGTCACCTGTCTGATTTACCTAAAGTCGTTGGTGTTTTGGTGGCTGGTATTTTAACGTGGTTTAAAAAACCATTTATTTTGATTGTGTTATCTGCTGCGGCGGTAACCGCGTTGCTACGTTGGATTCTTTAGTAGTAACATCGAGATATAACGTAATCATAACCATTTGGTTTTAAAATAGATATTGTCAAAGCTGTCCCTACCTTATCGGTAGGGAACAGATATTTAAGCAGTTAAATCATTTATTGTTTCGGTGGAACCATTTTTCTGGACAGAGGCGATGCCTTTTAGTGCTGATTGTTTTGATGCATACATTTCACTTGTCGCAATGATTTCATGATTTGCAGCTTTTAAAACAAAGTAATAAGGCTGAGCCACATCTTTGGTCGATTTTTTTAGTTCAAAATAACCCATGGTTAGCTCCAAAATAATTTTAACTATATTAAGGTTGATTGAGGTTGGAAATTTAATCTATATAAAAACTTCAGTTTGTATAAGGTATTCAATATATAAGGTAATTCAAGTTATATGAGAAAATGGAATATTATCAATAACTTTTATAGATACTATTAATGGAAATTACGTTTACAACAAATTATCTTTAGTTACTTCGATTTAAAGATTAGTCGTAATAATGTAATTTTACCAGTGCTTAAAAAGTAATTAGGATTAAGTACAAAAAAAAGCCTCTGTAAACAGAGGCAATCGTAGGATATATATAAAATTTTTATTATCTGATTAACATATATTTTATTGGCAATAGATACTATGCGGTTATACATATCGTTGTGAAAGGTATTACCGAACACTTAAATTATATTCAACCATTTGTTCACCAATACAATCAGATTATTGTGTTACGGGTTTGTTCACTGGCAGTGGTGCAGGCATCGTATATTTATTCGAATTTTCAGGAACTTCAATTACTGCAACCTTAACGATATAGCGTTTACCATCTTCAATTTTTGGCACATTATTGGCTATTTTTTTTATTGTTTCATTAGGTGTAGTTGTTTGTTCAGTTACGCTATACACCATGTTATGGTGATTTCCCATATGTTGGCGCGGAGTATGATTATTATTCGCACTGTTAGCGACTGCTACAAACCCTACTGACATTAAGACTAAAGCAAGTAAACCTGAATTAATTTTTTTCATCATCTATCCCTCTATGTTTTCGATAGCTAGATACTCGATGAATTCATTTCTTCTCGCAATCGCTTTTACCTCTGTTGACTGAAGCTTCATAATTACTGCACTTTTTATTCATGTTTGGCTCATATTGCTATTTATTCGCTATTTCTGTACCGATTAAAAGTCAAAATATTAAGTTTTAGTCCAGTTGTGCTGAGCACATTCCAATAGCTGGTGAACAGGGAGGTTATCGTCTAGGATGGCTATAGAGTTAATAAAAAACTAACTAAGTGAGTTGTCATGTCAGATAAAAAAATTCCACTTTCCTTACTCGATTTAGCGCCGATTACTCAAGGTTCGACTGCAAAAGAGGCATTTTCTCATTCTCTAGATTTAGCGAAAATGGCACAAAAGCAAGGCTATTATCGTTATTGGTTAGCAGAACATCATAATATGACGGGAATTGCGAGTGCGGCTACGTCCGTTTTGATTGGTTACCTTGCGGCGAATACAAGCACACTTCGTTTAGGTTCTGGTGGCATTATGCTACCAAATCATTCACCTTTGGTCATTGCTGAGCAATTTGGTACATTAAATACACTGTATCCTGAACGTATTGACCTTGGAATAGGGCGTGCTCCGGGCAGTAATCAGCAAACGATGCAAGCATTGCGTCGCCATATGAATAATGATATCGATAACTTTCCCCAAGATGTTGCTCAAATAGTGAATTGGTTTGATGCGACCGATCCTGATCCTGCCGTGCGTCCAGTTCCTGGATTTGGTGAAAAGGTACCCGTATGGTTATTAGGTTCCAGTTTATATAGTGCAAGGCTTGCGGCTGAAATGGGATTACCTTTTGCTTTTGCATCACATTTTGCCCCCGATTTGTTATTACAAGCGTTGGAATTATATCGTGCTAACTTTAAACCTTCAGATAGGCTAGCTAAGCCTTATGCAATGGTATGCATTAATATTATTGCCGCAGATAGCAATCGTGATGCAGAGTTTCTATTTACGTCTATGCAACAAGCTTTTGTTATGTTGCGTCGTGGACAAACTTCTCAACTCCCACCGCCAGTCGAAAATATGGAAACTATTTGGTCTCCAGCAGAACAATTTGGGGTTCAGCAGGCACTCGCTATGTCTTTGGTCGGCGATAAAGCTAAAATTCGTCATGGATTAGAATCGATATTACGTCAAACGCAAGCTGATGAAATCATGGTTAATGGACAAATATTTGATCATCAAGCACGGTTATATTCATTTGAATTGGCAATGCAAGTGATGAATGAAATCTCATGATGAGTTGATTGCAATACTAATTGAGTTAGCTTGGAAGATAACCCAGAAATGCTCTGGGTCATTGACGATTAACAAGCAATTTGCGGCCGATTTGGCTCGAGTGGTGCTAATCCATAAGCCGCGCGAGCTTTATCGCAAGCTTCATTATGTATCCCATTAAGCCAAGATTGCTCAAATTCATGACAAGGCGTTGGTCTTTGGTGATATATTGCACAAGAAACATTTTCCCCAATATTCCCTTTAAGCGCAGTACAGCGTGTATTTTGTTTTTGATTAGTTCCTTGCATACAACTCATAAATGGTGTGATTTGCTCTGTTAGATGTTGTGGTACAGTGCCGCCACCTATTTGCGCTTCAGCCCAATAAAAGGAAACACGAAAATAGGCGCAACAAGCACCGCAGCTAATACAAGGGTTATTTGAGGAATTAGTTTCTAGTATATGAATATTGGTCATATAATTACAGGAGTCCATATTTATAAAATCATTAGAAATATTAATATTAACTACAATTAAATTGTTTAGTGTTGATGGCTAGTCTATTGTATTTTATTGTTTTTTTATTGCTGAGTTATGCAGTATTACTTTTTAAGTAAAAAATAATCCTATATGCTTATTTATCTTTTAAGCTAAAAAAGTTACCCAAAACCTTAGCGAAATTCACCCTCAAAATAGTACAGAAAGTAGACTATTAAAATTACATCAATTTGCCATTCTTTTCTATGGTCATCGTCATAATTATCTGCCAATTTTTGTGATCTGTGATCCAATAGTTTTTGAGTATTTACACCTTGATATCGATACAATTTTTTTGATAATGATCTTTATTGCATGTGTAGTTATGCATAATAATCAACCAAAAATTTAAAGCTTCATTTAACATAGATTTATATGACAGAGAAACAAGACTGACATTTGACGTTGTACTATATGCAGGGGGCTTTCATTCAGTTGCTGGCCTCTGTTCTTATTTTCTACTGGAAATCTCTATTGACGATATGAAATTTCTAAAAATTATGGGTGTTGAAGTATGCATATTCAGATTTTAATTGGTAGTGTTCGTCAGGGGCGTATTGGGCCACAAATAGCATGCTGGGTTAAAGATGTGGTAAGCCAAAAATACTCTACAGAAATTATTGATTTAAAAGATTGGTATTTACCAATGGATGATGAACCTGGATTGCCTGCTGAAGGTATTTATATGCATAAGCATACAATTGCGTGGAGCAAAAAAATTCAAGAAGCAGATGCCTATATATTCGTTTTTCCACAGTATAATTGGGGTTACCCAGCGGCATTGAAAAATGCTATAGATCATTTGTATAAAGAATGGAATAAAAAACCGGCGATGATGGTCAGCTACGCAAATAGAGGAGGGGGTAAAGCTGCACATCAATTACAGCAAGTTCTGGAAGGAATTCACATGAATGTGACTGATACGAATTTAGAAATAAAACTCTCAGAAATTAAATTTTCTCAGTCTGAAGATGTCACTAACTACCCTGAATCCCTTTATCATTATGAAGACAATCTTATAATGGCAATGAATCAGATGTATGATATTCATTCTTATTTAGAATAAAAGTCAAAACGTTGCATTATCAAAATTACTAATTAAAAATTTAGATAATAATGAATGGGTTATCACATAATTTATAGATCGAAACCTCGCTTAACGCGGGATTTTCTGTTTTCTGAGGAATTGATAATGCAAATATTAACAGAGTTAGTATTTAGACCAGTTAAAGAAACGTTAATAGAAAATATAGACGATATATGTATTGATACAGTTAATATATTTAGTTACACACTATAGACGAAATTAATAACTTATGAATATCAATTTACTCACCACCTGAGTAGTATTCTTCGTAGCCAACAACGCATGTTTATTTAAAACAGCTAAAATAGTATGGAAGAGCGACTAGTGACTATAAGTTTACTAAAGCATGAATGCAATTTTGCTAAGAATAAATTATTGCAAATGTGTTCAAGGTGAAATTTAGCATTTGCATTAACATGGCAATGATAAAAAGTATGCAAACCTGCTAAATATCAGTGAGATATATAAAAACTGCTAAGGAACACTTAAATGAAATCCCTTATGAACAAAAAAATAAAAAATAGAGTTAAGAAAGGGGTGTTTAGTTCGTTATTACTGACTTTCAGTGCGCTTTCTTATGCCGGTGTTACATGTACTCCTCAAGGAGCGTGGTTCCCTTTGCCATTACTATCTATTGATTTGAATACAATACCAGGAAATATCCCTGCTGGAACAACATTAGGTAGTGGTTTTTCAGCTATATCATGGAATTGTAATTTTTCAGGATCTCAAGCGGATAGAACTATCTGGTTTTACAATCAAACGCCCGAATCAACTAAAGCTTATCTTCTCTCTAGTGGCGTTAGAGTTTATCAATCAGCTTATGACACTAATGAAGTAGAAATTACAGCACTGAATACACCTAGATTAATGGTTGGGTATTGGAATACAGGTAATTATTCAATAGCTTTATGGCATACGTTTACTATAAAGCGCGGAGCGGGACCATTAAAATCATTTGATACAGGTAATTTTACTCTCGGTTATCACACGGATGGTGTGAGAAATCGTATTGGTGATAATTACACTATCCGTCTGGTAGGAACATTAGTTAACTATTGCCCGACACCTATTGTTACGATGAGTGATGAGGTGGTCGATTTTAAAGAGTTGACGACAGACCAATTTGAAAATAATAAAACAGTAAAAGAAAATTTTAATTTAACATTAACGCCTGTTTCAACATGTGAAGCCGCACTGGAAGTTAGTGTTAAATTTCAAAGTAATAAAGGCGTAGTCAATAATAAATATTTAGTTTTTGATAATGGCTTACAGATGGCGATTACAGACAGAAGTTTAGGGCAAGAAATTCGCTTTGATCAAGAATATTATAAAGGTGTTATTTCTCAGCAAAAACCGGGTAATTACCTTTATTCAGCGGAATTATCTAAAGAAAATAATTCAACGATTAAACAAGGCCCCTTTAGTAATACAGTCAATGTTTTATTCTCATATAGGTAATAGAAACATAGTTTTCAAATATTGTTGATGAAAATAGAAAGATAATAAAATAATCAAAAGTATATGTGAGGTATTTTAAATAAGCTTTAGTTTCATTTTTAAGCTTTACTTGTATCAATTTAATCAAAGGCTGCGCATTGTGTGGCCTTTTTTGTATATAGTCACTAAGAATCAATAAATTAAAGCAAAAAAAACCTGCCTAAGAAGGCAGGTCTATTAACTGAACTAATAATTAAACATGCTTTAATTCAGTATCATTTTCTTGATTGAAAACTGATTTATCAGTTTCGCCCATTAATTGACTTGTTACGGTACCTGCTGTCATAGAACCACTGACGTTAAGTGCAGTACGGCCCATATCGATTAGTGGCTCAACGGAAATCAATAGAGCAACAAGTGTGACGGGCAGTCCCATCGCAGGTAGCACGATTAGCGCTGCAAATGTTGCACCACCACCCACACCTGCGACACCTGCTGAGCTGATAGTCACCAGACCCACTAACGTTGCTATCCACAGAGGGTCAAATGGATTGATTCCCATCGTCGGTGCAACCATGACTGCAAGCATTGCAGGGTAGATACCCGCACAACCATTTTGACCAATAGTTGCACCAAAAGAGGCAGAGAAGCTCGCAATCGACTCAGGAATACCAAAACGACGTGTTTGTGTCTCGATATTTAGCGGGATACTTGCGGCACTTGAACGACTAGTAAACGCGAAAGTTAGTACAGGCCCTGCTTTTTTGAAAAAGGTAATAGGGTTCAAACCTGTTGATGCGACTAATATGCCGTGAATAACAAACATAATGGCAATAGCGACATAAGATGCAATGACGAATGTCCCTAGGTTAATGATGTCTGCAAGATTAGAGCTCGCAACGACTTTTATCATTAACGCCATAACACCATAAGGGGTTAAACGCATAACTAAACGCACTAATTTCATTGCCCACGCTTGTAGCACATCAATAGCCGCTAATGCTTTCTCACCGCGTTCTTTATCATCTTTAAATAGTTGCAGTGCAGCTACACCGAGGAATGCAGCAAAGATAACAACACTGATGATAGAAGTTGGACTTGCGCCAGTTAAATCAGCAAACGGGTTTTTAGGGATAAATGATAAAATCAGTTGTGGAACCGTTAAATCTGAAACCTTACCAATATAGTTAGTTTGGATAGCACTTAGACGTGCTGTTTCTGATTGGCCTTGAACTAAGCCTTCAGCTGTCAGCCCAAACATATTGGCAATTAATATACCAACCAATGCAGCGATTGCCGTAGTGAATAACAACGTGCCGATTGTTAGAAAGCTAATTTTACCTAGTGATGAGGCCTTATGTAGCCTTGCTACCGCACTCAAAATAGAGGCAAAAACTAATGGCATAATGACCATTTGTAATAGTTGAACGTAACCATTACCTACGATATTGAACCAAAGAATGGAGTCTTTTACTGTTTGGTGGCCGCTGCCGTACACTAAATGTAGTACGACACCATAAGCAACACCGAAAACGAGACCAACCAATACTTTTTTAGACAGGCTCCAGCCTTTTGAACCAAGTTTTGCTAGCAGTATTAGTAATGCCACAAAAACGAGTAAATTTATAATTAGAGGAATATTCATTCCGGACTCCAAATCGCTGATTTTAAATTACGTTGCTTGTTATTTAATCCTTCATGGTTATAAGGATTATATTTCTTCTAACAATTGGTTATATGTTATCAGGTGATAAAACACATTTCTTATAATGAAAAGTAATAAGATAGTTTTATTCATGCTTACAGTATATTACAAAAGCGGCGTTTATGTAGACAAGTGTATATCCATTTGATTATGAATATATTTTATTGCGCTCTCAATTTGAAAGTAAAAATCCAACTGGTAGCCTGCCGGTAACAAACATGCACAAACAGTCAAAAAAACAGAAATAAAACGCTCACCTCGTTTGCTATTTTTACTGCGTAATAATGGTAGGCAAAAACGTTGAGGTAAAGGCCATAGAAGAGGAACCCCTGATGGAGTGAGCATATCGGCGACAAGATGACTCAGATAACCTAATAAAAAAGCTTGAATTAAATCACTGGGAATACCCCAATCAACAGGTAACCATTGATAGCAGGAAATCATTAATATAAGCCATGCTATTAAGCTATGAGTAAAGCCACGATGGCCACAGAGTTTTGATATCGGAAGGGAGACTATACGTAACAGACGCCCAGGGATAGATGAAGGGTGGTCAATATCGGGCAGTAATGCACCTAATAACGTTCCTGGGATCATGTGCAGCCAATCACCTTGAGCAAGCTCAGGCGTTAATTGTAATTTATGAGCCATTATTAACGAGGCGACGGAAAAAAGCAGATGCCCTTCAGCAGTCATGGTGGATAAAATACCATCTGTTTATCTATACAGTTAAATGGCAGTATAAAACGTTTAAAAAGAATATGATAGAGGGAGTAAGTTAAAAAAACTCTTATTTATTAGCAGATAACAAAAGAATTTTATTCTCTGATGCGAATTCCCCTATCGAAAGTGGATAGGGGAGCGCACTTATTAATTTATGAGGCAATGATTAGCGTAAATATTCAGCAGTTAAGTCATTGAGTGATGCCAGTTTCACATCAGCTAATCCGAAACGAGGATCGTTGAAATGTTGACGATCCGGTATCACAATAGAGCGCATTCTTGCCGCTTTTGCCGCTATCATACCGTTGAATGAATCTTCTAAAGAGACGCAATGGATTGGTTTTGTCGACAGTTGTGCCGCTGCTTTAAGATAAACTTCAGGATGCGGTTTACTCATGGGTAAATCAGCCGCAGAAACTACCGCTGAAAAATAATGGCGAATATTAAGCAGCTCTAGAACTCTTTCTAACATATACATCGGCGAGGCAGAGGCTAGCGCAATTTTTAAATCTAAAGAGCGACATAATTCCATTGCATGTTCGACACCAGGAAGAACAGGACGAGTTTCTTCAACTAGACCAATAACGCGGTCAATAATTCGTTGTTTCGCTTCTTCTTGGCTACAACCTTGCCAAGGTGAAGCTTGATACCAAAGTTCAACAACGTGATCAATACGTAACCCAAGTGTGTCTGGAAGTGAATCAGCGATAGAAAGATCAAGCCCCAACTGTGAGAAAACCTCATGTTCTGCTTGTGCCCAAAAAGGCTCTGAGTCTATTAGCAAGCCATCCATATCAAAAATAACGGATTGGATAGGTAATTTATGGTACATGTCAAAACTCCATTCATGTATGAGTGTATTCTTGCCAGATTTCAAGTGATTGAATCTAAATAAAACATCACAATAGACAGTGTTCTCATTGTGATTGGCAACTTGAAAGTGTTAGCGCCTACTTTGAGTGATGCATTGTAGCAAGTCAGCACCCGATTAGACATATACAGCTAGCGCTAATATTGAACCCATTAGTGCATAGGGTAGTGCATAGGGCACTTGAATAATCTGAAAGTGATAACAAAACTATCATTTCTAAATGGAAATTTGTAGAGGATGGGCAATTTCAGCTATTATTAATAGGAAAATTGGGTGACAAAAATAAATATTGTTAAGGAATAGTTGCAATGAATTTCCGCAATGCTAGTTATATCGCTATTGGTAAACGTATTTTGGGGTGGGTTGTATTTCTTGTGGCGTTAGTTTCTACGTTAGCTTCTTTAATTAAACTAGCAGCGATAAAAGGATTAGAAGGTGAAGGGATTAATGCGGTCGCGAATGATTTTATAAAATTGATGGCCGAAATGACTCGCCAAAGTACCGCATTCCTTAATATTTTTTGGAATAACTCACCAATACCTCATGCCGCAGATGGTTTATCGGCTAACAATATTAGTTTTACGGTAATTTTTGTTTTTATATTTGTTGGGCTTGCTTTAAGTGCTTCAGGATTGCGGATGTACAGACAAATTAAGTTTATTCGTGAAAGTCTTGAAGATCACGTAATTTTGGAAAAAGCCAAAGGTATAGAGATTTCAAAAGAAGAATTAGAAGCTAAAGTGACTATCCCTCGACACACTATTTTTACACAATTCTTTATTTTATATTTTTGGCCAGTTGTGCTAGGAATTGGTATTTTCTTTATGTTGAATTTTTTAAATTGGTAGGTTCTGTTAACCGTAGAAATTATAGTTATTGAGTCTAATAAGTTATCCGAATCACTTAAAAAGTTAAGTGATTCGGCATTACGCTAGCGCAGTATTTTATTGTGTTTCAATCAATTTATCGATGATCGCTCTTGCTTGCAGGTAACTTTGTTCATTACCAAAAATATTGGCTTGATTGAGTAAATAATAAAGTTGATAAATCGGTTGTCGTTCCAAAAAACCATTAGGTAGCGGCCATACGCTTTGATAGCCATCAATAATTTGAATTGGTAGCTCATGATATAAAGGCAGCATAGCAATATCACATTCTCTGTCTCCCCAATAACAGGCAGGATCATAGAGAACACCGTCAATATGATTTGTTACTGCGCAATTAGCTGGCCATAAATCGCCATGTAATAAAGACGGCTGAGGTTGATGTCCCGAAAGACGGTTTTTAACAATATCAACAATCAATTGAATATCACCAAATACCATCCCTTTTTCAGAGGCAAGCTGTAATTGTAATCCAATGCGTTTTTCTGCAAAAAATGAATTCCATCGTTTTTCCCAGCCATTTGGTTGGGTGATGGTACTTAGCATAGTGTCAAAATCAAAACCATAACTCGGTTGTTCTTCCCATTGATGCAAGCGAGCAAGTTGTTGACCAAAGTGCCAAGCGTTTGTGGCGTCAAAGGGTTTTAATGGGAAATATTCAAGAAGGAGGAAGCTATGATGTTTATTGCTACCAACACCATACACTTTAGGGATAGTGACGGTCTGGCTTTTTGCTAATATTTCTAACTGTTCAGCCTCTTGTTTAAACAGCGGCAAAAACTCGCGTCGATTTTGCTTAATGAATACGGTGTGCTCACCGTAGTCAATGCGTAATGTATGGTGAATGTCACCCCCTGATAGCATGACTTTATTACGCAGCTCCGCTTCACCTAAGTGTTCACTTAATAAACGACACATTGCTTGCCACATGATCCACCTCGCTTTGCTTTGGTCTTCATTAATACAATACTATAGCGACAGTTTAGGAATTAATAGTGATAATTGTATAAAAAGAAGAGCCTATCACGAAATAATTGGCAGGATATTTTGTCTGTATATAATTCTAAGACACAGTAAATGAAGTACATCACAATTTATCTAAATTGAGAATGTTCAGATAATCTGGATACAAAACAATATCAGCGAGCTTTTGATTCACAATCTAAGGTAAACTGACAAACAAAATCAAGATTGAGATAAGGGATGATATGGGCGCTGATTTTGAAAAACCACGCTGGTTAAGAGATTTAATTCGATTTATTCCATTGAAAAGCCAGTTTGTTTTATTTGGTAATGTTCGAGATTTACAAGCCAGTGAAATAGCACCAAATATTGTGACGCCTTTACCGTTTAATCAATCGCTATTTAATAGCTTATTTGAAATTGGTTATACGCATATCATTACCTATACGCCATTGTTGGGTTTTCAATGGGTACCAAACCTAGCGCATAATGCGCAAGAGGGCGCTTTGCTGATGCAAAATCTGGGCCTTAATACCACAGATGATAAAGCGGCAGGTGGCATTGATATGCTCAATCACATATTAGATAAGTTTGTAAACTATAAAGAGCAACCTATTGCACTTTGTATTGATTTTGCCTCATGTTTAATTTCTCATCGAGATAACTTAACACCAGCAGAACACGGCTTGTTTACGCGCGCATTAGTGGCTTCACACCAAGTGAAAGCTCGTCCTGCTGGAGAGAATAACTTACCGTTTTATAATTCATTATTTTGGATTGTTGAAAAAGAAACGGATTTACCTGATTGGTTCTTGGTGAATAACCCCCGTATCCGTGCAATTCCTGTAGCAAAACCGGATAGTCAAATACGGCGTATACTTGCGCCTACATTGTTAGGATCATTATCTGGTTTTACTCAAATTAGCGAGCCAGAAAAAGAAAGTCTTTTAAATGACTTTATCGATGAGACAGAAGGATTGTTATTACTTGATTTAACAGCAATTATTCAATTGGCACGAATTGAAAACGTAGATGTTATTCGAATCGGTGATGCCGTCCGTCGTTATAAAGTCGGGATCACCGAAGACCCTTGGAAGAAAATTGATAAACAAAAAATCCATCATGCGCCAGACGTTATTCAACGTCGAGTTAAAGGCCAGCAACATGCGGTCACCCATTTATTAGATATTATTAAACGCGCAATGACTGGTGTGGGAAGTAATAAAGGTGGGCGTCCCCGAGGCGTGGTATTTTTAGCAGGACCTACAGGGGTTGGTAAAACAGAGCTCGCAAAAACGGTTACGCAATTACTTTTTGGTGATGAAAATGCGTATATCCGCTTCGATATGTCTGAATTCAGTGCCGAACATGCTGACCAACGGCTAATTGGCGCTCCTCCAGGTTATGTTGGCTATGATTCTGGCGGTGAATTGACTAATGCAATTCGAGAAAAGCCATTTAGTGTTGTTCTATTTGATGAAATTGAAAAAGCACATCCTCATTTAATGGATAAGTTTCTTCAAATTATTGACGATGGTGTTTTAACATCGGGGCGAGGCGACCGTGTTTATTTCTCTGAATCTTTAATTATTTTTACTTCAAATTTAGGTATCTATCGACTTGATAGTAATGGGGAACGAGTTGCCAACGTACAGCCTCATGAACCTTTTGAAACCGTGACTAGAAATGTTAAAAGTGAGATAGAACGTCATTTTAAATTAGTGTTGAATCGCCCTGAATTACTTAATCGTATTGGTGAGAATATTATTGTTTTTGATTTTATTCGTCCTGATGTTGCTGAACAAATTTTCGAGCAAATGGTGAGTAGTATTCTTTTAGGTATAGAGAAGCAAGGATTGGTTATATCGATATCAAATAACGCTAAACAAATACTCAATAATTGCTGTTTAACTGACTTGTCCAATGGTGGGCGCGGTATTCGCAACCAACTCGAAACTCATTTAATTAATCCATTGTCCCGTGCAATTTTTGATAACGATTTACAAGTCGGTACTGCTTATCAAATCACTGATATTGTTCTTGGCGGAACAACTCAAATTTCGTTATCTCCTGTGGTGAATTAATGTAATGGAAATTAGTTTGTCTCGCATGCATTTTCCAGTCACAACATTAGGGCCAGGTAACCGTATTGGTATTTGGATGCAAGGTTGCTCTCTACGCTGCAAAGGGTGTTTATCGCCGGATACTTGGTCTGTAAAAAATAATGGCATCACGGTTGAGGTACTGGTTGAACAAATGAAAGATTGGTTGCCTTTTGCCGATGGTATCACTATTTCTGGAGGAGAACCCTTTGAGCAACCTGAGGCCTTGCATTCTTTGTTAGTTGCAATACGCAAAATTTCTCAAGGAGATATTTTAGTTTATAGCGGTTATGAGTGGCATAAAATCGAGTCGCAAGTTTCTGATATGAAAGGATTAATAGATGCGCTGATCAGCGAGCCTTTTCAAGTTAAAGCGACACAAACTAAAATACTCAGAGGTAGTGATAACCAACAATTACATATGTTAACAGCGCTAGGTCGAAAACGTTTTGAGCAGTACGAAAGAACGATGACTACAAAAGATAAAGTTTTGGATTTATCAGTTGATGAAACGGGACGGATTTTTCTAACCGGTATTCCTCAGCGTGATGATATGCAGCGTTTACGATTATTACTTGAGCAGCAAGAACAACCATTAAAACAACTAAAAAAATAACGATATTGGAACAACGGATGACCATGATACGCTTTTGCCCCCATTGCCATACAGAACGCCCTTTAACTGAAATTTTTTGCGCAGGGATGATTAATCTTGAACAAAATAACAGTAAAACCTGTGGCTGGGATTTAACGCTTGAGCCTATTCATGAGTCCGGTTGGCGACCATTAACGGGTGAAAGTGTTGGTCTTATTGACATACCAGTTGTTGAAACGGAATCAATAAATACAGATAATCCGTCGTTATCATCGCTTGTTTGTACCAATGGTCATCCTATGAACGACGGTGATTTCATCTGTTTTACTTGTGGCGCTGACGCTGCACCATCCCATGTACATGAAAACACAGACGCGCTTGCTCCTGAATCGCCAAAACAAATTATTGGTGATTGGCAATTAGAGCAGCGTATTAATGGGATTGATAGTACAAGAGAACGCTATCTGGTTAACCATATAACGACAGGGCAATGTGGCATTCTCACGCTTTATCAAAAAGGTGAAGAACCCGATCCTGCTGTTTATCAAGTACTAAAATTAATTCCTACCGACCATGTTCCTGAATTTTATCAAATTGGTCGCTGGCAACAACGGGCTTGGCATGTCACTGAGCGCCTTAGCGGTGGTTCATTGAGCCAATTTATCGAACAAGGTGACTTTTGGCAGCCCACTGAGATCCCAAAATTAATTGAAGAAATGGGCCAAGCGATTGCTGCTTTTACTGAACACGGATTGCGGCATCGCGACTTGCATCCATCAAATTTATTGATCCGCAGTCGTGATCCTCTTGATATTGTTGTGATTGAATATAGTTCTGCATGCTTATCTGAATTTGATCTTGATATTGTATCTCCTTTAGATATTTCCCGTTATAGCGCGCCTGAAACATTGGCTGGGGGAGTGAGTGCAGCGTCAGACTGGTGGAGTTTGGGGATTATTTTACTTGAGCAATTGACTCAAGGTGAGTGCTTTGCTCATATTCAAGATAATGCCTTTTTGATTCAAGTTATGACCAATGGTATTGATTTACCTGATGATATTGATAGCAATACACAATTGTTACTTCGTGGGTTATTGTGCCGCGATCGCTTTTTGCGTTGGCAGTGGCCACAAGTTTCTGCTTGGTTGCAAGGTCATCCTGTCCAGGCTCCTGAATCTTCAATCGAGAATTTTCAACCACAAAATCATCAAATCCAATTTGCTAGTTTTCAGTTCAGTCAACTCGATGCATTTGCGATGGTGGCGGGTGAGAAAAAGCATTGGGATGAGGCTGTTCAATTATTGATGCGTGGTGAAATTAGCTCATGGGTCGCTAAATTTACTAATGCAAATCAGGTGATTAAGCAATTACAGAACTTGGTTGATATGCAAGTTCATCAAGATATGGACGACAGTATTAGACTTACTTTGGCGTTGAAGATACTCAATCCTAATATGCCATTTGTCTATCGTGGCGAGATTATTACACCATCATGGTTACTTGATAATCCTTCATTAGCTTATCAACTTATTTGTGAACCATTAAGTCAATATATACAAGCGATTGATGCTCAGCATTGGTTGGTTCAGCTGTATTATCGCCAAAATCAAGTTCGTCAGCGGGCACAACAACAAAATATATTATTGAGTGAACAAAGCTTACGGCTTTATTTACTGATTACATCTATAAGCCAATTAGCAGCCCGTTGGGATATTATTCACCAGCAATTTCCTGATTCACATAATGAAAGTTTACAAGCGCTATTTGATCGTCAAAATAAACAAGATGTCGATTATATTTTGTTATTAAGTGCAGATATTGGTCAATTAATATCCCTCGAAACTATCATTAATGAAGCATCAGTATTAGCGAAACAACATGATGTTGATAATTTTAATGATGATAGTGCGAGACAGCAGCTTTTATTACCTCGCAATGAGTTATATTCATTATTGAGTGAATGTTTGAGTGATTTTAAAAGAATTGGAATTGCAGAATTAGATAGCTGGTCTGAACGATATCTATTAACTCGTCGCTTACCATTGAATAAAATATTAGTGATGTTGGCTGTGCCTATAAATCAATGGCAAGTTCCGGAATCACAAAAATATATCTTAGAAGTATTACATTTTTTCTCGCAAAAACTCATTTCTGTCACCCAACGCGGTAGTTTAGTTCGTATGCGTTTAACGCAAAATACAGGCAGAGTTGATCTAACCGAATGTGATAATTCTTTGCATAGCTCATCAGCACATAGTGCTAGTGTGTTACTCGAACATATTATTAACCGAAAAAAAAGCGGCGTATCTATTGATAGTGACTTATTATTACAACGAAGTGGTGTCAATAATCGCTTACGTATTCTACAGTCTAATACGCAGTTATATCAAAGAGATACTGGTATTAATGGCATGTATCTTGGCTTTCCATTCTTATTGATTAACACTCAGCCGAATCTTGTGAAACCACGTATTGCCCCGTTATTTTTGTGGCCAGTATCATTGTTGTCATCAATTGCTCAAAATCGTCCAATTCAATTAAGTTTCGATAATGAAAGAGCAGCAATTCGTTTAAATCCGGCGTTAGCTAATTTTGTAGGGATCCCTGCTGTCAATGAATGGCAAAAAGTATTAGATAAATTACTATCGAAATCAGGGTTAAGTATTGAAGATATTATGGATACGTTGTCATCTTTATTGCCTGTAAAACAATCAATTTTGACCCCGTTACCGATAATTGACGACGCAATCGCCGATAATAGTGCTGAAATTGTGTGTTCGGCTGTGTTGTTCCATACTTCATTTATTGGTCAAGCAATGAGCAGTGACTTACAGCAAATCGCCTCATTGCCGATTAACCAAACCGCTCTAGCCACGATGTTGAACTTGCCTTTACATTCTAGCGATAACGAAAAATCCAGCTCGACTGATGTCCATTTTGACGCATCTACAATCAATCAATTCACACTTTCATTACTCGATCCTTCACAGGAACAAATTGTAAATACCGCTCGTACCAATACTGGGCTATTGATTGAAGGGCCGCCAGGAACAGGAAAGAGCCAAACTATTGTGAGTTTAATTGCAGATGCAATTGGTTTACAAAAAACAGCATTAGTGATTTGCCAAAAACCTGCTGCATTAGAGGTAGTTTATAAGCGGTTGGTTGCGAGTGGTTTATCAGACAGAGTGCTGATGGTTAATCAGAACCAAAAAAGCAGAGAGATTATTTTAGCGGTTAGAGAACAAATTGAGCAGCTATGGGCCAAGGAAAATAATGAAAAAAATTGGCTAGAACAGCGTTTGTACCTAGTTTCTCGTATTCAACGTTTTGAAGAAAAACTAGACCATTATTATCAATCAATGTATCAGGTCGATAATACATATAAGTTGTCATATAAAGAGGCGCTCACAGGGCTAATTCAATTAGAGCAAAAATCACATTATTATTTTGATAACGAAAAAATTACCGAACATTTATGTTTATTAAATAAACACAGTCTTGAGGTATTAACCGAAGATTTAAGACAACATGGCCTACAATGGTGGCAACTTGACTATGAAAATAGTGCGTTAAGAAAGTTAGCACAATTTTCAGTCAATGATCTGCAATATGAATTAGTTAATCAATATATTGTGCCGTTTATCCAAATAGAAAAGGAACGTGAACAGGCTTATGCTTCTGCTTATAACAAAATAACGATTACACAGTTAACTAATCATGAGCAAGCGATTAAGCAATGTGAAGAACATTTGTTATCACAATCAGTGGAACAGTGGCAATGTTTATCGAAATGGTTAGTACTGTTTCTAAATCGGCGAGATGATGAGCGGGTGGAAAATAGTCTAATTGCTCAACTCGAACAATTAAATCAACGATTATTAGCCATTGATGACTTAGGTTGCGATCCTTTATTATTTCAATTATTGGCACCAGTAAATAATCAAGTTTTAGCACAATTATCATGGGCTATTACCGATAAACTCGAAGGTTCATTCTTCCGTTTCATCAATCCATTTTATTATCAGCGTCAAGGTCGATTAAATAACTTTATCGCCTCCAGTGGAATGTTTGGCGATAAAGAAAAACTCATTGTTTTACTTAAAAATATCAAAGTTGAACAACAGTGGCGCTTGTTATATCAAGAGCTTTTACCGTTTTATCAACAATTGTCCATTGAAACTAATACCCAAAATGGTGAATGGCGGCAAGCATTGCATGTTTTGATTGGACAATTAAAACAGGTTGAATCCTCAGCGGTGATATTAGCTCAATATCCCGAGCAGGAGCATATTATTAATGGGATAACCAATCAGCCACAGGCTGAATTTACTCAGCTTATATTTACTCAGCAATGCTTAGAAATTAAATCTGCTATTTTAAAAGCGACAATGCAGGCAAAAAGTTTACGGTTATTACATGTATTACAAAATGCATTCACAGAAGAGAGCTTTGAACAATTTAGTCAAGCGATCGATTTAGGACAGTCGCTGGCAAATGAGCTTGAGAAATTAAATAATGAGCTACCTAAACTAGCTAAATTTCAATTGTTTAGAGAACAAACTGCGCATTTTACTGATAGCCATTGGTATTTCTTGTCTTTAATGCATTCTAAGCTTGGTGATACGGCATCTTATGTTGAAAGCGATTGGGTTGACGAATTAATTCAATCCATTAAATATGAATTTTTTATCTACGTAAAAAGACAATTTGAAGTGCAAAGACCGGCTTTAGCAATGGATAATTTACAGTTTATGTCAGATGTGGCTCAACTAACAGACGCTCAAAAGCAATTACATGATTTTAATAAACAAGCGCTTCCCCTAAATATTGAAATTGAGAAATTAGCGTCGAGACGGGATTGGGAAGAGATTACGCGTTTGGCCGGACCTCGTGCTAGGCGTTTACGTGAATTTATTAGCGAAGGGAGCCAAATGGGATTAATGCAGTTACGCCCAATTTGGTTGATGACACCTGATGTTGCAAGCCAAGTCTTACCGCTTAAAGCGGCAATGTTTGATAGCGTAATTTATGATGAAGCTTCACAAATGCCAATTGAGTTTGCACTTTCGACTCTGTTTAGAGGAAAAAAAGCTATTGTAAGTGGCGATGAAAAACAGATGCCACCTTCTAAGTTTTTTACGGGTAAACAGATAGAAGAAGAGGACAATGATGAAGAGTTTGATGAGCAGCAAGATCAAGCTGATGCTCAATGGGACTATCGTCAAATCACAGATTGTCCAGACTTATTGCATTTAGCCCGAACTGTATTACCAGTACATACTTTGGATATTCATTATCGTTCTGCTTATCGAGAGCTAATTAATTTTTCAAATTTTGCTTTCTATGAAAATCGTCTCAATATTCCAGCGCAGCTTTCAACAACCGCAATTAATAAAATAAAACCACTACATTTAATTTCCGTGGGTGGTACTTATATCAATCAAAGTAATGAAGCGGAAGCTATTGCCGTTGTTGAGCATCTAGAAAAAATTTGGCAAATGCCGTTCGAAAAACGTCCTTCAATTGGTGTGGTAACGTTTAATCAAAAGCAAGCACAATTAATTAATCAACATATTCGAGCTAAAGCGCAACAAGATGAGTATTTCTTACAAGCTTATACACAAGAAAACCAGCGGCAGAAAAATGATGAGGATATGTCATTTTTTGTGAAAAATGTAGAGAATGTACAAGGTGATGAACGGGACGTTATTTTATTCTCGACCACTTTTGGACGAAATGCCCAAGGGACATTTAGACGAAATTTCGGTGTATTAGGGCAAACAGGAGGGGAACGTCGTTTAAATGTTGCGATTACGCGAGCCCGTCAACAAGTCATTATTATGTCATCAATGCCAATTGATGAAATTTCTGACTTATTGAATACCTTTAGAAAGCCTGATATCCCTCGCGATTATCTTCAAGGCTATTTAGCCTATGCGACAAATGCATGTAACCCATTAATGCAAAAAGAGAATGAACGTTTGCTTAATCGTATGTGCCATACTCAGACTGCGATTGAATCTAGTTATCATCAGCAAGATGCATTTATTGAATCTGTTAAAGCATTTATTCAGTTAAATGGCTGGAAAATTGCTCAATCAAAACAGACAGATTTATTTTATTTTGATTGCCTAATTGAGGATGAAAATAGCGGCAATTTTCTAATTGGTATTGAGTGCGATATGCCCTTTCATCCTTTATTGAAAAATGCGCGAGCAAGAGAATTATGGCGTAAAATGGTGCTAAAACAAGTGGTTCCAGTGTGTCATCGTGTCTCCATCAAGGAATGGTATTATGACCGCACTATGGCACAACAACATTTATTTGAGGCTGTGAATCAAGCTTTATTACTTTCATCCACCACAAAGACGTCAATGACGAGCATTTGTAACCAAAACAGTTAGGTAGCTTAGAGATGAGTTCATCCGTTCACCGCATTACCGTTAGAGAAATGAATGAAATCAAATGTCGTCGCCAGCTTGCGGTGATGAATCGTTTGTTCAAACAATGGCAAAAATTGAGTCAACAGGGAAACTATAACGAAAAGCGAATTTCACAACTCAATACGATATATACAAAAATTGAGAGGGATGCCCTAGAAATTGCAAAACAGACGTCTCGTCATTTAGTACAACTCAATAAAGATGTAAAAGAATTTACTGTGGTTTTGATGGAGGAAATGCGTGATGTCAGGGAAAAAAGGCTTGATCAACAAGCGTTAAACGCAAGGACTGAGATATATCGACAACGTAATTATATTGAGCTCATTGCACTTCTTCGCCAGCAGTTACCAACAGAAACGGATTTGATTTCAGCGCTAGAACAAGCGAGTAGTTTAAGTGTCGAGCAGATGAATCTGTTAGTTTTCCGCGCACTTTCTGTATTAGAAATTAATTCGACACAACCAACTGATGTTGAAAAGCAGTTATTGAGCGAATTAAAAGCGCAATCGGAAGAGGTTAAGCAATTCTGGCATAGTGGTACCCCCAAAAGTCCATTTTCTTTACAGTGCGAACAAATTGCACTGATGATTGAAAAACTAAAACAAATCGGTACGACTCAGGAAGTTCAAAGTAGTGAGCAACAGCTTAATTTGATTCAGGCAATGGAACAAAGCTCAAAACGTCATTTGCGTGCAGATTCACTCCTATTAACAATGGCTTCTCAGCTGAGAGAGAGTCAGCAAAAAATAGAATTAGTTGATAGAATTGAACAATTAATTGATGAATTAGCTATTTTTGAAAATGCAGACCGTACCGTGATTGAGGATGCATTAAAACTGATGAATAGTGGTACCTTGATTCAATATACACAAATGATTGAAAAACTTGAGGTAATTATTGAGCAAGCGGAACAGAAAATCATTGCTCAAGCGCAGAGAAAAACGGTATTAGATGGTCTGAGTCAATTAGGTTATCAAGTTAACGATAATGCAGTTAAGTCATGGCTAGATGATGGAAAAGTGGTTGTGACACATCCTTCAACTCCAGGTTATGGATTGGAATTAGGGGGAACTCAAACGCGTTTTCAAACACGTACAGTGGCTTTTTCAGCTGATAGAGATATTAACCGAGACAAAGATGTAGATGCAATATGGTGTAGCCAACATCAACAGTTGCAAGAAATTATTAGTACATCAGACGGGGAATTAGTTGTTGAACGTGCGCTAGCTGCCGGCAGTGGCGAAATGAAAGTGTATGAAAATCAGAATGAACAAAATCAAAGTCACAATAAGGTGCTATATAACCGCCCTCGTACGATGAGTAAATAAATTCACTACTAGTACGATAATGACAAATAAAAAGGCCGAATAGGGTAAATATCCTGACTCGGCCTTTTTTATTTAGTTCTATTTTTTATAACATCTTAAGCAGCGTGCAATTTATTATTAGTCGAAATTTTTGATTTTTTTCGGGCTAAAATTAACTTGCTATATATTAATGCAACAATAAAGTAGACCGCTTGAGTCACGACGATAGTCGGCCCTGTGGTTGCATTAATATGGAAACTTAAAATAGTCCCAATTACACTCGATGTGACAGAGGCAATTACCGCAATAATCAGCATCCAGCCAAAGCTACGACATAGAACGAAAGCAATGATGCCGGGGGATATTAGCATTGCAATGACTAATATGATCCCAACTGCTTGCAACGAAGCCACAATGGTTAAGGCTAGTAGTGAAAGTAATCCATAATGAATTAATTTGACAGGAAGGCCGATGACACGAGCCTGATTAGGGTCAAAACAGTACAGCATGAAATCTTTTCGTTTTAATAAAATGATAGCTACTGTGATGCCAGCAAATAATAAAATTTGCTTAAATTCATCATCGGTAATACCTAAAATATCACCAAACAAAATATGAGTAAGATGCTGTGCGGTATCGATTTTTGCGAACATAACCAGACCAATAGCAAACATACCCGAAAAGACAATACCCATCACGGTATCTTCTTTTATTCGGCTATTTTCTTTTAGGTATCCGGTTGCGACAGCGCAAAAAAGTCCTGACGCAAATGCACCAATGGCGAGAGGTATCCCAATTAAAGAGGCAAGAATAATTCCGGGAAGTACTGCATGAGAAATCGCATCTCCCATTAGAGACCAACCTTTTAAAACTAAAAAACAAGACAATATGGCGCAGACAGTGCCTGTCACAATGGCGGTAATCAAGGCTTTTTGCATAAATGGAAATGCAAATGGTGCCATCAACAAGTCAATAAAATCACTCATTTGAGGCTCCTTGTTGTTTTTCTTGGTGCAAGATTGCGACTTCTTTTCGTGCCTTACGGCGAGAAGCAAATAAACCATGTTTAGGGGCGAAGAAGAACGCAAGTAAGAAAATAACAGTTTGCAATGTGACAATTAAGCCACCCGTCGCGCCATTTAAGAAGTAACTTGCATAAGCACCAACAGCACTGGTTACTGTGCCAATAGTGACCGAAATAATCAGTAAACGTTTAAACTGATCAGTTAGCAAATAAGCGGTTGCACCCGGGGTTACTACCATAGCAATGACTAATATTGCTCCGACAGTTTGTAATGCAGCAACGGTACAGGCACTTAATAAGGTAAAGAAAATTATTTTTAAGCGTAACGGATTTAATCCAATCGAGCGGGCATGGCTTTCATCGAAAAAGACAGCTAATAAATCTTTCCATAAGCACATTAATACCACGAACGACACAGCGATAATGATCTCGACTTGTAGAACGTCGGCGTCTGCAATACCGAGAATATTACCAAAAATAATACTTTGTACATTTACTGAAGTTGGGTTTAGCGAAACAATTAACAGTCCGGCGGCAAAGAAAGTCGAAAAAATAAAACCAATGACTGCATCTTCACGCAAACGAGTTAAATGTTTAACTAATGTCATAGCAAGTGCAGCCAGAATACCGGTAAAAAATGCCCCTGCGGCATAAGGTAAGCCTAATGCATAGGCGCCTGCAACACCCGGAACAACCGAGTGGGAGAGTGCATCTCCCATTAATGACCAGCCTTTGAGCATCAGATAAGCCGAAAGAAAAGCACACACTGCGCCAACAATGGCACTGACCCAGATAGCTTTCGCCATAAAGTTGTACTCAAAAGGCTGTAGTAACAACTCAATCATTCTGATTCCTTAGGCTGGTTTTTCCTAACCGGTGCATCATGGTCGTGACCATAGAAAACAGCTGCTCGTTCATCATCGGTAATAACGGTAATTGAGCGTGGATCATCATCGTCATGTAGTTCTTGACCTGACAGGTTAATGTGTCTCAGAACACCACCAAAGGCTTGTTGTAAATTTCTTTGTGTAAATGTGGTCTCTGTTGGACCGCTTGCCAATACGGTACGATTAATCAAAATAACTTGGTCACAAAATTCTGGCACGCTACCTAAATTGTGAGTAGAGACTAAGATTAAATGCCCTTCATCACGCAAACTACGCAGTAAGTCAATGATTGCATTTTCCGTTTTGACATCAACACCAGTAAAAGGCTCATCTAGTAGCAAAACTTTACCTTGCTGAGCAAGGGCTCGAGCTAAAAATACCCGTTTTTTTTGGCCACCGGAAAGCTCACCAATTTGTCTGTCTTCAAGCCCAGAAAGGTCAACTCGCTCTAATGCTACTTTGACGGCTTCTTTATCTTCTTTTTTAGGGATACGGAAAAAACCCATTTTTCCATAGCGTCCCATCATCACCACATCAGAAACCAATACTGGGAAGTTCCAATCAACTTCTTCTGTTTGCGGAACATAGGCAATTATGTTTTCTTTCAAAGCGGCTTTTATTGGTTGATCGTTTAGGGTGACACTACCGGATGATGGGGTCACTAAACCCATCACCGTTTTAAATAGTGTTGATTTACCACTACCATTTACGCCAACAAGTGCGCAAATTGATCCACCAGAGATATTAAAACTTGCATCATAAATGGCGGTGTGACCATTGTTATAAGTCACCGTCGCATTATCAACGACTAGATTTGGATTTTGGTATTGATTTGAGTTACTCATATTACTGTGAAAATCCTTTAGCAATCGTGTCTACAGTGGTCGTTAATAGGTCGATATAAGTGGGTACAGGGCCATTTTCGGTAGAAAGGGAATCTACATAAAGGACGCCGCCATATTTCGCGCCCGTTTCTTTACTGACTTGACGTGCGGGTTTATCCGAAATTGTACTTTCACTAAAAACAACTGGAATTTTATGTTTGCGTACGGTATCTATGACTTTTTTTACTTGTAGAGGAGAACCTTGTTCTTCTGCATTTATTGGCCATAGATAGACTTCTTTAAATCCGTAATCCTTAGTTAAATAGCTAAAGGCACCTTCGCTTGAAACTAGCCAACGTTCATCTTCTGGTATACGATTTAGACGTTCACGCAATGGCGCATCAAGTTCTGCGATTTGCT
The DNA here is from genome assembly GCF_052096715.1 of Providencia sp. Classification (NCBI taxonomy): domain Bacteria; kingdom Pseudomonadati; phylum Pseudomonadota; class Gammaproteobacteria; order Enterobacterales; family Morganellaceae; genus Providencia; species Providencia sp. Next base: position 45,554 of record NZ_JBQDNB010000010.1, on the reverse strand, counting down.
GTGCGTATTTTTTGGCGTTTGCATTATAAATCTCAGCATTTTCTGGGTCATATTTAACGAATGCTTGGCGAATGTTTTCGATATAAATTTTTGCATTAGCAGGTGACATCCACGCATGTGGATTTGGATTATCTTTATATTCACCTTCGCGGATAGGCATTGGTTCAATACCTTCAGTTAGCACAACGGCTGGCACATTTTGAAAATTTTCAAAGAAACGCTGGAACCACACTTCTAAATTCATGCCATTCCATAAAATAAGATCAGCGTCATAAGCTTTCATAATGTCTTTAGGAGTAGGCTGATATCCGTGAATCTCAGCGCCAGGTTTAGTAATTGATTCAACAATAGCAGCGTCACCAGCTACATTTTGAGCCATATCTTGCAGGATCGTAAAGGTAGTGACTACTTTGAACTTTTTAGCAAAAGCAGGTTGGCTGACAAATAAAATGGCAGCTAAAGTAAATAGGATGGCTCGTAGAGGTGCAGATAATCGCGATAATTTGTTCTTCATAAAAATTGACCCTGATATTATTGGCTTAGTATTATTTTAACTGTATTTTAACTGTATTTTAACTGTATTGTTACTGTGGTTATGTAACCAATATATTTTATAACTCAACTGATAATGATTATCAATATCATTTGTGAAAAATGAGTATAAATAATGGAAAAGAGCATTTTATCTATTTAAATTTGTTATTTCATCTATGGTTATGATTACTATTATCTATGACTAAAACACGTCCTTTAGTAAAAGTTAAGTAAAAATTATTTTATTTTTCTTGTGATTAGTTATTCTTTCATCTTCTTGATTCGCAGAGGTTACTACAGTGAAAAAAATGATAAGCAGTGCCTTTGTGCTTCTGCTACTTGCTGGTTGCTCAAGTACCTCCGAGCGCCCCGTGAAAAAACAGCGTATGTTGGACAACACTAATCAACAACCAATCACAACACAAAATACGGCATTTCCTCGTACTCCATTCGATGAATTCATTCGAGAATCAGCTTCCCGCTATAGCGTTGATGAGACTTTAATCAGAGCCATTATTGAAGTCGAATCTAATTTTAGGCCAGAAGTTGTGAGTAAATCTAACGCGATAGGACTAATGCAAATAAAAGCTTCTACGGCAGGGCGTGATGCATATCGCTATCATGGTAAATCTGGTGAACCTACCTCTGGGGATTTAAAAGATCCACGAAAGAATATTGATATTGGCACTACTTATATTCGTATTTTAAAAGAGCAACATTTAGCAGGCATTAATCATCCGCAAACAATGTACTATGCAACGGTTGTCGCATACGTAAATGGCGCTGGAGCGTTATTAAGAACTTTTGATAATGATAAAGGCAGAGCTATTGCTATGATTAATAATTTATCTCCTGAAGAGTTTTATCAGCACGTACAGGCTAAACACCCTGCATCACAGGCTCCACGTTATTTATGGAAAGTTAAAAATGCCTATAATGCATTAGCCATAAGCTATTGATATTCAGTTATTAGGTGTGGGAGCTGCGCGACAATTTCAACGATACCGTTGATAACAAATTGCACTCCCATACAAATCAACAAGAAACCCATCACCCGGCCAATTGCATCAATTCCACTGTTTCCAAGCCAACGCATAATTGAAGTTGCTCCTCTTAAACCTATCCAAACAATTAAGCTAGTAATCACGAAAGTAATAACAGGTGCTACCTTGAGTATCCAAGGTGCAAAGCCAACATCGCCTTGTAAGGATGCCGTGGAGCTTATAATCATTGCAATCGTTCCGGGACCGGCAGTGCTTGGCATCGCCAGAGGAACAAATGCAATGCTGGGTGATTCTTGACGTTTTTTCGAGACATTAGGATCATCTAAAGAAGGGGAGTTATTTTCATCAGAATTATCATTACTTGGAAACAGCATGCCAAAACCAATGAATGCGACAATAAGTCCTCCGGCAATTCTCAAACCTGGTATTGATATACCAAAAGTATTCATAACCAGTTGGCCTGCATAAAAAGCAACAGTCATAATAATAAAGACGAAAATCGATGCGAGAAATGCTTGATGATTTCGTTGTTCTTTGGTCATGTTAGCTGACAAACTGAGCATAACGGCAATGGCTGTCAGAGGGTTAGCAAGTGGTAGCAGTAAAACGAGCCCTATACCAACAGCTTGAAAAAGCTCTAGGAAATTTGTCATATAAATAATTCCAGATATCAATAAGTGCGATGTAAAAACTATATGTATGGGACTATAACAAAAATTGTTATGAATCTGTAGATTAGCAGATGGTGGTTACAGATTAAGGTTGTTGGAACAAGTTAGGGATTAAGTATTTACGTGGAGAAAAATCATTCAACTGATGAATAAAGTTGTTCACATTAACTGTGGATAACCGTCGGGTTCAGTTGTGAATAACCTGAATATTATCTTATATAACAAGGCAGTGAGGGTATGGGTTAAAAGTGTCCAAAATGAAAGGCAAAAAAAAACCTTTTTATGGGGGTCATAAAAAGGTCAAAGGCATCTATTAGCAGGGTGTCTATAATGTCGATATGGACTCATTATACTGACTGTAATGTCGTTTACTGATATTTTATGTAAATTCGTTAAAAGAAATAGGGTGTAGCTAAACGTAAAGGTGCATATATGCCAATTAAATTACTTTCAACCATACAACATGAAGAAGAGTCACTTGAATCGTTATTAATAGATTGTGTTAAAAGTGGTGCATCCGTTGGTTTTATTGCGCCATTACAGCAATATGACGCAAAGCAATATTGGCAACAGGTGGAAACAGATTTACTGGCTGGAAGCAGGAAGTTATTGGTATTTTATGTAGAAAAACAAATTGCAGGGGCATTACAACTATCATTTTGCCAAAAAGCGAATGGATTACATAGAGCTGATGTTGAAAAATTAATGGTTCATTCTGATTTTCGTCAGCAAGGTATTGGTAGGCAATTACTGGAGTTTGCAGAAAAGTTTGCTTTAGAGAACCATCGGTCATTGTTAGTCTTAGATACACGAACTAACGATGTAGCTTCATATTTATATTGCCAACAAGGGTATATTGAGGTTGGTAAAATCCCTAAATTTGTGACAAATGAAAAGAATGAATTTGAAAGTACGACGATATTTTATAAGTTACTTTGTGAGTAGATTGAATAAGTAACTAATTATTAGGTCATTTTTTGATTGGTTTCTATTTGTTTGCCGTCAATTCTATAGATAGCCGTATAAAGCTAGAGTTTTCTTTACATAGATTTTTTGATTTTAAAAATCACTTTACGCAATGCGGTATATCCTATTTTTAGTTTCAATTTTAATTGAAGTCGAATAGTAAACGAATTATAGGATGGCCAATGAAAAATATAGTAGCGACACTAGCGGGTACATTTATGTTGATTATTTTAGCTATCGCTATGTTGCTTATTCTCTTTCCTCAACAGTGGAAACAAAATATATACCCGAATATTTCTCAGATATTACCTGAATCTGTTAGTTATTTTGTGCCTTCAATGATGACAAAGAATAATGCTTGCTCCAGCTTAGAGGGAAACCTGCGCAGCTTTGCAGAGTATTTGAAAATGAACCAAGATATTGTTGATGTAAAAGGAATGAATAGTTTGGATGATCAATTAGCTCGCATACAAACACGTGTAGATACTATGCCAGGAGAGGTTCGCAATATTGTTTGCCAACAAGAATATGCACGATTAGAAGGATTAAAAAGTGTTTTCACATTAGGCCATCCAAATCAAAATACGTTTTAGTTAAACTTATTTAATTGTAAATAATTGGTCACCATTATCTTTACGTTTTCATGATATGCTTATAACGTCATTTTATTTACAGGGTAATGTGATGAGCATTTTCAAATTTCCATTGTTAAATTGGCTAATTTTAAATGGCTTCGCTGTTTATTATCTTTTTTTGCGAGATGCATTTTATTGGGGCTTCTCGGGTTGGATGGGAATACTTGGAATATTAATCGCACTAGAAAGTTTAGGATGGATATCAGCCAGTCTGTATTATTTTATGCGTTATAAAACCTCGCCAAATCCAGCCACTAAAGCCGCCTATTTAATTACTCGGGGGCCATTTCGTTTATCTCGAAACCCATTATACCTAGCATTTACCTCTATGAGTTTAGCATTTTCATTTTTTACGCACTCCCCTTATTTTTTAGTGTCAGGTCTCGTGTTTTGGTTAATTACAGATCTTTATACCATCCCTCAAGAAGAAAAATATTTATCTGAATTGTTTAAAGATGAATGGCAACAGTATAGCCAACACACTCGTCGTTGGTTATAGATGTCAAGATTCTCTTGATTGTGTCGTAGGTCGCAATCTTTTACAAATCAAAGTGGTATATAATATATAACAGTGAAATTAACTTAAGGTGGTGACGAATGAAAACATTTGGCGTCGTTCTTTTTCTTCTTGGTATTGTCGCTGCTATTGCATCTTTCAGCATGGATGCGAGTATTGTCGTGTCGTATGGTGAAAAAATTATAGATGCGGGTTTAGCATTTGACAGGCAAAACTATATTATTGGTAGCTCACTTATTGCGCTGTGTGGGGCACTAATTTGGTTTTTTGGTAAAAAATAAGTTATTTACTACTCTAAGTAGTTGAACCAGTACTAAACTCAATAATGTCAGTGCATATGAAGTATTCACTTGAATTTTTAATAACTAAAAACGAATCGATTTAATGAAAAGAATACGATAAGTAGATCACATCTGTGTTTAGTGAATTATTTAAAAGCAAATTATTTTAAGAATAGATGGTTTTTAGAGTAGATTGTTTTAAAAGCTAAATTTAGGTGGGGGAGATAATCACCTTCTTTCTATCGCGAATAAATGAGTCTGTGTTATTATTGCTGTGGAGTTACTTTTGATGTGCGTAATCGTTTTATGATGTATGTACATATCTCGCATAGTGAAGTGAGAAATCGAATGTAACGTATTGATATACAAACTTTGGAATAATCAAGCAAGTGATCTTACGTGCGGGTCACCACTGCGGATAAGGATTTTTTAATGCCTGTTATTACTCTTCCTGATGGAAGTCAACGTCAATTTGACCATGCTGTATCAGTCATGGATGTCGCTCGCGATATCGGTGCAGGTTTGGCGAAAGCGTGTATTGCTGGTCGTGTTAATGGTGAGCTAGTTGATGCTTGCGAAATTATTGAACATGATGCGAATTTGTCCATTATAACGAGTAAAGATGACGATGGACTTGAAATTATTCGTCACTCTTGCGCTCACTTGTTAGGTCATGCAATTAAACAATTGTGGCCAAACACTAAAATGGCAATTGGTCCAACTATCGATAATGGTTTTTATTATGATATTGACCTTGATTATACGTTGACCCAGGAAGATTTGGAGAAGCTTGAAAAGCGCATGCTTGAGCTTGCCAAAACGGATTATGACGTGATTAAAAAACGTGTTTCATGGAGCGAGGCTCGTGAAACATTTGTGGCGCGTGGTGAAGACTATAAAGTTGAAATCTTGGATCAAAATATAAGCCAAGACGACCGCCCAGGTTTATATCATCACGAAGAATATGTAGATATGTGTCGTGGTCCGCACGTACCTAATATGCGTTTTTGCCACCATTTTAAATTACAAAAATTGGCGGGTGCATATTGGCGTGGTAACAGCGACAACAAAATGCTACAACGTGTTTACGGTACTGCATGGGCAGATAAAAAGCAGTTAGCTGCTTATCTGTTACGTCTTGAAGAAGCTGCTAAACGTGACCACCGTAAAATTGGTAAGCAATTAGATTTATATCATATGCAAGAAGAAGCGCCAGGTATGGCATTCTGGCATAATGATGGCTGGACAATCTTCCGTGAACTTGAAACTTTTGTACGCACTAAATTAAAAGAGTATCATTATCAGGAAGTTAAAGGTCCATTTATGATGGATCGTGTTCTGTGGGAAAAAACAGGCCATTGGGAAAACTATAAAGATGCGATGTTCACTACTTCATCTGAAAATCGCGAATATTGTGTAAAACCAATGAACTGCCCTGGCCATGTACAGATTTTCAACCAAGGTTTAAAATCATATCGTGATTTACCTTTACGTATGGCTGAGTTTGGTAGTTGCCACCGTAACGAGCCATCAGGTGCATTGCATGGTTTGATGCGAGTGCGTGGCTTTACTCAAGATGATGCGCATATCTTCTGTACAGAAGAGCAAATTTTGAGTGAAGTAAACAGTTGTATCCAAATGATTTATGATGTTTATGCAACTTTTGGCTTTGAAAAAATAGTTGTTAAACTGTCAACTCGTCCTGAAAAACGTATCGGTACTGATGATATGTGGGATAGAGCTGAAGCGGACTTAGCAAATGCATTGAAAAGTAAAGGTATTGAGTTTGAATACCAACCTGGAGAAGGTGCTTTTTATGGTCCAAAAATTGAATTTACACTGTATGACTGCCTTGACCGTGCATGGCAATGCGGTACTGTACAGTTAGATTTCTTCTTGCCAGGTCGCTTAACTGCTTCATATGTTGGTGAAAATAACGAGCGTATTACGCCAGTCATGATCCACCGTGCAGTGCTCGGTTCACTTGAGCGCTTTATCGGTATCTTAACTGAGGAATATGCAGGATTCTTCCCAACGTGGTTAGCACCACAGCAAGTTGTTGTGATGAATATAACGGATAATCAAGCTGATTATGTTCAAGAATTAGTCAGTAAGTTACAAAGTGTTGGCATTCGTGCGAAAGCAGATTTACGAAACGAAAAAATTGGTTTCAAAATCCGTGAACACACTCTGCGTCGTGTTCCTTACATGTTGGTTTGTGGTGATAAAGAAGTTGAATCAGGAAAAGTCTCCGTCCGTACCCGTCGTGGTGTAGATGTAGGCAGCCTTGATGTTAACGAATTCACAACTAAACTGTTGGAAGAAATTCGCAGTCGTCAACTCAATCAGATGGAGGAATAAGGTTATTAAAGGCGGAAAAAAACTCCCAACGGCACGTCCAAATCGTATTAACGATGAGATTCGTGCTACTGAAATTCGTGTGACTGGTTTAGAGGGTGAACCACTCGGAATTATGAGTGTGCGTGAAGGCCTGACTAAAGCAGAAGAAGCTGGTGTCGACTTAGTTGAGATAAGCCCAAATGCTGAGCCACCAGTTTGTCGTATCATGGATTACGGTAAATTTCTTTATGAGAAGAGCAAGTCTCAAAAAGAACAAAAAAAGAAACAAAAAGTTGTTCAAGTGAAGGAAATTAAATTCCGACCGGGAACAGATGAAGGCGACTACCAAGTTAAATTACGTAGCCTGATCCGCTTTTTGGAAGAGGGTGACAAAGCTAAAGTTACACTACGTTTTCGTGGTCGTGAAATGGCACACCAACAGATTGGCCTAGAAGTGCTTAATCGCATTAAAGCTGATTTGGAAGAACTGGCAGTTGTTGAATCATATCCTTCAAGAATTGAAGGCCGCCAGATGGTTATGGTATTGTCACCAAAGAAAAAAATATAAAAACAATTAGTTAGTAGATATATAGACAGTAAGTAGCGTTCAATAAAATGAGCGCTACTTTTCTATTTTGAAATTACAAAAAATATAGTATTAAAAAATAATACGGAAACGAATAGTAAGAATGATTTGCCCGATGGCCTGTAAAAACTTATACGTGAATCAGTAAATGTGAACTTAGAAATGTTTGTCTTTAATGGCGATCGTTAGTCGACTTACTATGATTTCAAGTGATTGGCTGCGAATAATTTCAATATCTGCTTGAGTAATCCGTTAATAAGCATTAAAATCCGCGGTCGAATCCCTTTATTAAGTTTGGAAACAAAAAAACTGATAAAGCAAAATGAATATTGCGTTTTGATTAGTAGCCGTTTTACTGTTGTAATTTGTGTCACTATCAGTTCGTTGTTTTTAGAGAATGTAGCAAATCTCTTTATCCAGTTGGAGGAATAAAGTATTAAAGGCGGAAAAAGAATCCCAACAATACGACCGAATCGTATTAACGATGAAATTCGTGTTACTGAAGTCCGTTTAACCGGTTTAGACGGCGAACAGCTAGGCATTATGAGCATTCGCGAAGCGATTGAAAAAGCTGAAGAATCAGGTGTAGACCTTGTAGAAATCAGTCCTAATGCCGAACCGCCAGTTTGTCGTATTATGGATTACGGCAAATTCCTTTATGAGAAGAGCAAGTCTCAGAAAGAACAGAAAAAGAAACAAAAAGTTGTTCAGGTGAAGGAAATTAAATTCCGCCCTGGTACAGATGAAGGTGATTATCAGGTCAAACTACGCAACCTGATACGCTTCATAGAAGATGGTGATAAAGCTAAAGTAACACTGCGTTTTCGTGGTCGTGAAATGGCTCACCAACAGATCGGTATGGAAATGCTTAATCGCATCAAAGCTGATCTGGAAGAGTTAGTAGTCGTTGAATCATTTCCTTCAAGAATTGAAGGGCGTCAAATGATCATGGTACTAGCACCTAAGAAGAAATAATTAGGCCATCAAGTAGTAACTTGTGTAGAAATGCAGAAGATATTCGCCTAGTTAATTCGTAGTTAATCACAATGCGAAGTTGGAATTAGAAATGCCAAAGATAAAAACTGTACGTGGCGCAGCAAAGCGCTTTAAAAAAACTGCAGGCGGTGGCTTTAAGCGCAAGCATGCAAACCTTCGTCATATTTTGACCAAGAAGTCTACTAAGCGTAAACGCCATTTGCGTGCTAAAGGAATGGTATCTAAGGGCGATTTGGGTCTGGTAAGTGCTTGCCTGCCATACGCATAAGTAAACATTGGTTAATTTAAGATAAAAGACGATAGGAGATATATATGGCTCGCGTAAAACGTGGTGTTGTTGCCCGTGCACGTCACAAGAAAATTCTGAAGCAAGCGAAAGGTTATTACGGAGCACGTTCACGTGTTTACCGTGTCGCGTTTCAGGCAGTAATCAAAGCTGGTCAATACGCTTACCGTGACCGCCGTCAACGTAAACGTCAGTTCCGTCAACTGTGGATTGCGCGTATTAACGCTGCAGCTCGTCAGAACGGCCTGTCTTACAGTCGCTTCATCAATGGCTTGAAAAAAGCTTCAATTGAAATCGACCGTAAGATCCTAGCAGATATCGCAGTTTTCGATAAAGTCGCATTTGCTGCGCTTGTTGAAAAAGCGAAAGGCGCTTTGGCGTAATTGTTTGCTTGAAAAAGAGGAAGGAAACTTCCTCTTTTCATTTATATTTTTTGTGATTATACTTTAATAAAATGATTTACTAGAGAAATTTTCATATGTATAACGTTGCTTTTCGCTTCTTTTTTTACTTTAGCACCTGAGTATCGGGGGCTTGTCTGCGTAAGAAAAGAAACGAAAAGTTACGCTAAAGCCTCCTAATGGAGGCTTTTTTGTTTTTGATTTCAAAGAAAATGCAGTAAAATCAGTTAAGTACTTATCTGTTATTATAATGGTGAGTTGAACTTAATATAATGAATAACTAGCAAAACGACCGAGTGGTCATAAAGGGGAAACAATGCCACATCTCGCTGAATTGGTTGCACAGGCAAAAGCAGCCATTGAACAAGCCCAAGATGTTGCTACGTTAGAGTCAGTGCGTGTTGAATTTTTAGGCAAAAGCGGCCACTTCACACTACAGATGAAAACGTTGCGTGATCTGCCTGCTGATGAACGTCCAGCAGCAGGGGCTGTTATAAATGAAGCTAAAGTTCAGGTTCAAGATGCACTGAACGCCCGTAAAGATTTAATGCAAGCTGAAATACTGAATGCGCGCTTATCTTCAGAAACTGTGGATGTTTCTTTACCGGGACGCCGTATGGAAAATGGTGGATTACATCCAGTCACTCGTACAATTCAGCGAATTGAAGAGTTTTTTGGTGAGTTAGGTTTCTCTGTTGAGACCGGTCCTGAAATAGAAGATGACTACCATAACTTTGATGCGTTGAATATTCCAGCTCATCACCCTGCGCGTGCCGATCATGATACTTTTTGGTTTGATGCTAAACGTTTATTGCGTACCCAAACATCAGGTGTGCAAATTCGTACAATGGTTGGGCAGCAACCACCTATTCGTATCATTGCGCCGGGTCGCGTATACCGTAATGACTATGATCAAACACATACTCCAATGTTCCATCAAACAGAAGGTCTGATTGTTGATAAAGATATTAGCTTTACCAACCTCAAAGGAACATTGCACGATTTTCTAAATAATTTCTTTGAAGAAGAAGTTCAAGTACGCTTTCGCCCATCTTATTTTCCATTCACCGAGCCATCTGCTGAAGTCGATGTGATGGGTAAAAATGGCAAATGGCTTGAGGTATTAGGTTGTGGAATGGTGCATCCAAATGTATTACGTAATGTAGGTATCGACCCAGAAGTTTACTCTGGATTTGCATTTGGTATGGGTATGGAACGTTTAACTATGTTGCGTTACGGCGTTTCAGACTTGCGCGCATTCTTCGAAAATGATCTTCGTTTTCTCAAACAGTTTAAATAAGGCGGGTTTATCTCATGAAATTCAGTGAACTATGGTTACGCGAATGGGTAAACCCGGCGATAAATAGTGAAGCTTTATCAGACCAAATCACAATGGCAGGTTTGGAAGTTGATGGCGTTGAATCAGTAGCAGGGCAATTTAATGGTGTGGTTGTAGGGGAAGTAGTTGAATGTGGGCAACACCCTAATGCCGATAAATTGCGAGTCACTAAAATCAATGTAGGCGGCGATCGCTTGCTAGACATCGTTTGTGGTGCGCCAAATTGCCGTTTAGGTTTAAAAGTTGCAGTAGCAACTGTGGGTGCAGTACTACCGGGTGACTTTAAAATTAAAGCGGCTAAATTACGCGGTGAGCCGTCAGAAGGCATGTTGTGTTCATATTCTGAGCTAGGTATTTCTGATGATCACAGCGGTATTATTGAATTACCTGCTGACGCGAAGATAGGTACGGATATTCGTGAATATCTAAAACTTGATGATAATGCGATTGAAATCAGCATTACACCAAATCGTGCGGATTGCCTGAGTATTATCGGGGTTGCACGCGATGTTGCTGTTATCAATAAACTTGAACTCAATGAGCCGGTTATTAATACCGCTCAAGTTACGACGAAAGAGACATTTCCTATTCGTGTTGAGGCACCAAAAGCGTGTCCACGCTTCTTAGGTCGTGTTATTCAAAACATTGATGTGTCAGTTCCGACTCCATTATGGATGAAAGAGAAGCTGCGTCGTGGCGGCGTTCGTTCTATTGATGCCGTTGTTGATATTACAAACTTTGTCCTACTTGAGTTAGGTCAACCGCAGCATGCGTACGATTTGGACCGTTTAACCGGTGCTATCGTAGTACGTATGGCAAAAGATAAAGAAAAGCTTGTATTATTAGATGGTTCAGAAGTGACCCTAAAATCAGATACTTTAGTTATTGCTGATGAAAAGCAAGCATTAGGTATTGCCGGTATTTTTGGTGGTGACCACTCTGGTGTTAATAGCGAAACAAAAAATATTCTTCTTGAATGTGCTTATTTCGACCCACTATCGATTACAGGACGCGCACGTAATTATGGCTTGCACACTGATGCATCACACCGTTTTGAGCGTGGTGTTGACTCACAATTACAATTTAAAGCTCTTGAACGTGCAACGGCATTAATTGTTGATATCTGTGGTGGTGAAGTTGGTGAAATAATCGATGCAACGAGTATTGAGCATTTGCCTAAAGCTGCTAATATCAAATTGACGCGTCATAAACTCGATCGGTTAATTGGTCATTTTATTGCTGATGATTTAGTGACGGATATTCTGACGCGTCTCGGCTGTAAAGTGACTGTATCTGCTAATTGTTGGGATGTAGTCGCACCAAGCTGGCGTTTCGATATGCAAATCGAAGAAGATTTGGTTGAAGAAGTAGCGCGAGTGTACGGATATAATAGTATTCCAGACGTGCCTTTACGCGCTGATCTGATCATGACTAAGCATAAAGAAGCTAACTTGCCGCTGAAACGCATGAAAGCGATGTTAGTCGATAAGGGCTATCAAGAAGCTATTACCTATAGTTTTGTTGACCCTAAAATACAAGCGTTGCTTCACCCTGAGCAAGATGCATTAATTTTGCCTAATCCAATTTCAGCTGATATGTCTGCAATGCGTTTGTCATTATTGACCGGCTTATTAGGTACTGTGGTCTATAATCAGAATCGTCAACAAAATAGAATTCGATTATTTGAGACAGGTCTACGCTTTATTCCTGATAATCAAGCAGAATATGGAATACGGCAGGAACCTATGTTGGCTGGCGTGATTACAGGCAATAGATTTGATGAACATTGGTCATTAGATAAACAAGTTGTTGACTTCTTTGATTTAAAAGGTGATCTTGAAGCTGTTTTTGAATTGACTGGAAAACTAAATCAAATTACATTTAAATCTGAGGCACACCCATCGTTACATCCTGGGCAAAGTGCTGGGATTTATCTGGAAAATGAACACATTGGCTTTATTGGTGTCGTTCACCCAGAATTAGAACGTAAACTCGATTTAAATGGTCGTACAGTCGTGTTTGAGGTTCGTAGTGATGCGATAACACAACGTGTAGTCCCTGAAGCTAAGGTGATTTCACGCTATCCATCGAATCGTCGTGACATTGCTGTTGTTGTACCAGAAAATGTAGCAGCTGCAGAAGTTTTGGCAGAGTGTAAAAAAGTTGGCATAAATCATATAGTTGGCATAAACTTATTTGATGTGTATTGTGGTGAAGGAATAGCAGACGGTTATAAGAGCCTTGCTATTAGTCTAGTCTTCCAAGATACCCAGCGTACGATGGAAGAAGAAGAGATTACCGCGACCGTTGAACTGTGCGTTGCTGCGTTAAAACAGCGATTCCAAGCCTCCTTGAGGGACTAAACCTATGGCGCTTACTAAAGCTGAAATGTCGGAAAATTTGTTTGAAAAACTGGGTGTTAGCAAACGTGATGCTAAAGACCTTGTTGAAACTTTCTTTGAAGAGGTTCGCCTTTCTTTAGAAAATGGTGAGCAGGTAAAATTATCTGGATTCGGTAACTTTGATTTACGTGATAAAAGTCAACGTCCCGGACGTAACCCAAAAACTGGGGAAGATATTCCAATTACTGCACGCCGTGTTGTTACATTCCGCCCTGGCCAAAAATTAAAAAGCCGTGTAGAAAAAGCAACACCAAAAGACTAATCATATCTATTGATATCAATAGATATAGAAAAAGACCGCTTAGGCGGTCTTTTGTTTTTAAGCAACCACTTGTTTTATAAAGGGATTTATAAGACACCATCCACATTACATCCACATGTAACCCATCTTTAGCATTAGCCCCTTGCAATAAGGGGCTTTACTTATCGTTTAAACCCGACTTTAATTTATTCTCAATTCAATAAGGGGAAATATAATGCTTAGAACATTTTTTAGTGATGTAAAACACATTACGAGTACCAATTTTTTGACCCAAGTAAAAAAACTTTTTATTTGCTCTGCGTTTTCCATATTTGCCTTAGTTGTTAGTATCAGTTCGGCTTCTGCTGCACCGTACCTAAAATCAAATGAAGATTGCACAAAGCAAAATGAAGTTTACGCAACAATGAATGATGCAATGGAATATTTCAGTGATTATTACCCTGAAAATAATTCACTCGAAATTATTAGTGAATCACCACTAAATATTAGGCTTTCAGCGGTAGCTTTTGAGCAAGATGGGCAAGACGTAAAGGAGCTACTAGCAAAACGAGCCATTGTCTATGGTGTTTATCGCTCATTAATTAATACGCCCAATGATAAAGTTACTGTCACTTCTTATTTAGTTGACACAAATGGAAAAAAACTGAAAGGCTCACCTGAATACACAGCAACAATCACTAAGCCGCAAGCATTAGCGATCACTAAAAAATATGTTCCGATTAATAATTTGAGTGAGCTAACCGACGATAGCTGCTCTTTCACTGCGCAGTTCAACGAGCTGCGATTTGATGATAGTGGCAAAAAAGGTTTTGATAAGCTCTTTGATGAATTAATTAGTGTATCTAAATAGCATTGAGCTCTTCATTTGAAGTATGGAATTTAGGTTTTAATAATATGAAATAAAAAGGTTTACTCACTATAGCGTCTACGTATCGTAGCATATTTTAGAACAGTCCTTCATTATGTTGCCTGTGTTATACGGTTTAACAATGTGAAATAAAAGGATTTAATTCTGTCGATGACTACATATTAACCACATATGCTGTAATCCCCCTTGATTGGGGGGTTTTATTAGCTAAAACTAACTAATCTTCTAAAAATAAAAATGATAGCTTTCTTAAATAATTATCTATTTCAAATAATTGTGATGAATATCAATTGTTTGGATTTTTTATTGATAGTAAATATATATAATAAATCTTATTATTCATTTTTATATTAATTTTGAATAAAAACTAATGATTTAGCTGTGAAATAGTTCAATAGCTTGACTGAAAATGTTAATTTTTAATAAATTTGAGTTTTGAGTGAAATATATGAGTGTAATTTATATAAAAACTGAAGAAATAACAGATATAGAAAAGCTAAAGCAAGTTATTTTATCTGATAATAAAAAGTGTTTGTACCGAGGCCAGCATGATTCTTCTTGGGGATTAGTACCTAATATTTATAGAAAGGAGAGAATCGATCTCATAACTAAATACCTAACTCGGGTAGAACATCGTAGCAAATTTGAAGAAAATAAAACTATTACAAGAGCGATTTTAAGAAATACTGAAATTGGACTAATAGTTGATTTTTTGAAGCACAGTCACTATATTTCCTTAAGGCTTCCATCAGGTGCAATGAGAGTATATGAAAAATATGTATATGAAGGGGCGAGACCTAATAATTGGCCTAGCGATGAAGATTTAGACATACTATCGATAATGCAGCACTATAGTTTTCCTACTAGGTTACTAGATTGGTCTCATAATATACTGGTTGCAATATTTTTCGCGGCTAAATATCATGTCATAAATAAAGGTATTGTTGGGAATTTTTCTTTTTGGGAGTTTGATCAGGTTAATTTTATTTCAGTTAAAAGACATGTTAATCAAGAGCATAGAAAGATATTAAGAAATAAAGTAAGGATAAGGGATGAATATACAGATTTTATTGAGGCTTTGAATTGTTTTTATTTATTTAAAAGTGATTCTGAAATAAATAAAAACCTAGGGGCTCAGAAAGGTTGTTTTACATATATAAAAAATCAAAAATTAACATATTTTGATAATAATCAAGATTATAGAATACCGCATGATAATTATATCGTAAGATTAATTTTGGAGTCGGAAAAACTAAAGGATTTTAAAAATGATTCAGAAGAATTAATTTATAATGAATCAAAAAAACTTAAGTTAGTGTTGAAGAAATACATTATAAATAATGAGTTAGCCATAAAGGTTATGAACCTGCTAGGAAAATTAGGCTATAATCAATCAGCGTTATTTCCTAGTTATGATGGTGTTTTAGAGCAAATAGAATTGGATGTATCCATTAAGTTTTATAACCAACGGTAATTTAATTTAAGCGCTACCCCCCATTCCATTGTGGGGGGCTTTATTTTTACAATACTAACGCAGCTTGCTGAAACTTATTCGGATGCGGTTCAACAACATTAACGTGTGCGGGTTTAACAACAATTTTGGTCACTGACTCGTGACTGACGAATGTGCAACCACAATTAATATTTTGGCATTGGTTGTAGCGTTCTTTGGTTTCGGATGAAACTTGGTAGGAGCTACGAGTGTGTGCAGCGTGACCGCATTCGGGACAATTCATCATGATAGATTACCTTTTGTCATGATGTTGATGTTACCTAAATTATACCATGTATATCCATACAGTCTAAAAAATTATTCATCCTCAATATCCAAATCTGAAATTTTTATCTCCAACTCCAAAGCTGAAGTAAAGCCACTGTCATTCAATGAATGAACGATTCGCGTTAATATCCACTCTGCAATATCAATCTCAGGTTTAAAGCCACTTACGGTGACGGGCATTTCAGGGTAAAGCTCGGCACGACCTCGGGCAAGTTGAATCGAAAATGACGCCACACCGCGTTGAATCTTTTCCCAATTGGCTTTTGCCGCTCGAGAGGCGTTTTCTTTTGTGGCGTAAGTGTGGGATAGGGTGAGGATATTTCCTTGTTCGCCGGCGAGGTATTCGCCTTGCTTTTCTTTTGGCTCTTCTTTCTTCGCCGGTTTTTTACTTTTGTGCTTACGCTTTACCGTGACTTCTTTTTTCTTTTTGGGCTCACGGGTGTTTAACCAGTTTGCAATGACGCCGGTGTATGCGCCACGATCAGCCAATGAAAAACGGTGTCCATCGCCCACGGAACGGGTGATATGCATTGTTTGGATGGGTTGGCCACTGGAGGTTAAGCCTTGCCCTTGGCGCATAAATAATAAATTACCGTCTTTAACCGCAACAATCGCCCCCTCTTGTTTAGCAACACGGGTTAAAAATGAGCCGTCTGATTCATTGGTTTGGTCAATGTGTGCCAGTTTAATTTTATCTAATTTGCTATCAATCACTGGCTTTAACTTATTGCGCTCTGCCAATGTGCGAATAATATCGCCCAAGGTTTTTTGATGATAGGACTGTTCGCGCTTAACATTTAACGTGTCTCTAAAATCGGCACTGCGCCCACGGATAGTTAATTTATCCGGTACGCCGCTATGTTCGATTTGGTCAACGGTAAAAGTACCTTTGTAAATCAATGGCGCATTTTTCCAACCCAAATGTAATGAAAGAGTCTCGCCTCGTTTGGGTAAGGCTAATTGTCCGTCGCTGTCGTTCAGTTCAATATCTAACTGGTCAGCCTCAAAGCCTCGGTTATCGGTCATGGTGAGTGACATTAATCGGCCTTGAATTTGAGCATTAATATTTTCACCACCGGCCGCGAGGGCAAAAGACGGCGTACTTTCATCGCCAGTAAACCAACTCATAGCGGAATGGCTCCGCGTATATCATTAAGTTGCTGATTGAGATCGCCGAACATTTCAGATAATGACTCGTCGGTACGTTTGAGTTTTAAGGTGAAATCTATTTTTCGCGCGGCACCATCATTGAAAAAATCGCTTTTGGATTGTGTGATTTCTTCAATCACAAACATACCGTATATCGTTCCGGTACCATCAATCAGCGACCACGCTTTACCCATATCAGCCATCAATTCGAGCGTGAGCAATGATAATCTGCCCCCGGTTAGCGAGGGATATAATGTGCCGCTTAATGTGAAATCATCATTATCAGGGCCGATGTATTGGAAAGCTGGACGTTTACCAATACGATTATTAAAACCATAACGATATTTTTTATTAATTTGCATCATCTGGTACGGGGTAGTACGCAAATGAAAGACGAATAAACCGAGCGCAGCCATTGCCATTATGAATAGTCCTCACTGTCTTGGTAGCGGCTTAATTGCCGTGCTTGTTCGCGGCGTTGGTGCTGTTCGAGCTGCTTAGCCACTTCACGTGCAATATCAGCCGGTGACTGACTTGGTGTAGGGTGAATATTGATCACAATAGGCGCAGCACTTGTTGTATGGTTATTTTGATTAATCGTCGCCGGTGCGGATTGATAGCTAGTTGCAGGCAGGGCGAGAGGGTGAAGTGGTTTATCAGCGGCGGCTGACATGGAACCAAACGTGAGCGCCGCGGCGGCAAGGGCGGCGGTACTTTTGCGACTAGTGATGCGAGCCGGACCATTGACGATTTCAGGGCCATATTCGCCCGCAATACCAAACTGGCCGCGTGGAATAAAGCCGCCACTGTCAAACATGCCGGCACTTTTCATGCTGCTTTGAATAACGTTAACTTGGGATAGTGCCCGTGTGGTTTTTACATCATCGGATAGCATCCAGTCGGGCAAGATATTCGTTGCCATCTGCTTGATTTCAGCGAATTGCGCCTTGAGTGAATCCCATTTTTCTAGGATGCCATTTTTTAGGCTATCAATAATTTCGCCACCAATTTGTTTAAAGCGCTCAGGTAAGCCTTTGACATCAGCAACAATCTGATCCCACTGGTCAGAAATGGTTTTTCTGACCAACGCCCACATACGTGTCGTGACTGAAACAATACTATCCCAGTGTTGATAGACTAGCCCGACAAGTCCCCAATTCAGAACATACGCTTTAATCCCCTCCCAAAATTGAGAAAATATATCTGTAACGCTATCCCAGAGCTTTTTCACATAGGGAACAATATCATCCCAATATTTATAAATAAGATAAGCGGCAGCGGCAATGGCGGTAATAATTAAGATAATCGGGTTGGCTAATAGGGCTTTGCCCATCCACATAAATGCAGCTCCCACCAGTTTTATAGGCTTAATCAGTAAGGATAAAAAGCCACTGCCTTTAATACCTAATACCGATAGGCTGAGTTTCGCCATCGCGAGAGGGCCGATCATCGCGGCAATCATTAATGAGATACCGCCACCCACGGCGAGTACTGCACTGAGCCCCAAGGTGATCATGGTAATTTGCTTGACGAGTTCAGGGTTTTTTTTTGCCCACTCACCAAATTTGGAAATGAGGTCAGTCACCCGTTTTGCAATATCACGCAAAGGGCTATCCGCACCGCCGAAGATTTGAATGCCTACATCTTCATAGGCAGAGGTTAGGTTTTTTAAGTCGCCATCAAGGTTGTCAGTCATGATTTTGGCGACTTTGCCGGCTTCCCCTTTGGCGGCTTTAATTTCAGCCACCATAGCTTGCAGTTGCCCTGAACCGGCTTGATCAACTAAGACCGATAGCGCGGAAAATGCCTCTTCACCGGCGATATGTTTAAAGAATCCCGCACGCTCGGCTGTACCCATTTTCTTGGTTTTTTTATCCAGTTCGGTGAGTATGTCCGTAAATTCGCGCAAGTTACCTTTTGCGTCACGCGTTTTAATTTTTAGCTTATCAAGGGCTTCTTCTGCCATTTTCGGTGGCTCGGCCAATCGACCTAAGATAGAACGTAACCCTGTACCCGCCATACTGCCTTGAATACCGGCATCTCCCAATTTACCGGCTGCTGCGGCGGCGGTTTCTAAATCAACCCCTAAACCCGAGGCCACCGGTGCGACATATTTCATGGTATCACCGAGCATGTTCAAGTTGACGTTTGAACGGGTAAAGGTAGCAACAAGGGTATCGCTGACGCGGTTCATTTCATCAGAGTTTAACTTGAAGCCGGTCAAAATATTCGAACCAATATCAGCGGTAGTGGCTAAATCAATGCCGCCTGCTAATGACATGGATAATGTACCGGGCATGGCGTTTTTAATTTGCTCAGGTTTAAAGCCAGCCATCGCATAAAAGGCTTGCCCTTGGGCGACTTCATTTGAGGTGAAAGCCGTTGTTGCCCCAAGTTCTCGCGCTTGGCCTCGCAGCATTTTGTATTGATCTGAGTCTTTATCAAGTCGTGTTAATGCCTGTACTTTTGACATGCCCACTTCAAAATCATAACCCGGTGCGAGCACTTTTTTAGCGGCGTAACCAATACCAATGCCGGATGCCGTCATTGCCGCCCCAGAACCTGCCATTTTATTGCGCACATCCATGGTTTTTTGGTAACTATTTCGTGCATTAGACATACGCCGTTCTTGTTCTGCACTGCGGCGTAGTTGTTGTTCTTGGCGTTGCAGTTGCTGGGTTGTGCGTGAAATATCACTGTTTAGCCGGCGTTGTGATTGGCCTAACTGGTTCGTGGATATCCCGCTGGCTTGCAGTTCGCTACGCTGGCGTTGTACGGATTGCTGCAATTCCCCAAATTTGGTTTTGAGTTGGCCAGCTTCGCGTTGGGCTTTGTTGAGTTCGGCGGTCTGTTTTCGGGTAGGGTTTTCGATTGACCCCATGGCACGCGCGAGACTTGTCGCCCGCGCGGTAGCTGCTTGATACGCTTGTTGGGTTTCAGTGAGTTGTTGCTTCGCTTTACGAAAGCCGTCAATCTGACCGGCTTGACGATTGAGGGCTTTTAAGGTGTCACGAGACTGACGGATTGCACCCGCCAGTTTTTTATTGGACTCTTGCGCACTGCGAAACGGCTTGGTTAATTTATCAACGGCACTCAGTACCACTTGTAAACGTAGATTTTTACTCATCATTTGCACCACTTCGTTTATAAGCGTGAGCACGCCATTCTAATAATTCAATCAAGCCCATTTCGGCTGTTGCTGACGGTGGCCAATGAAAGATGGTGGCAATATCAGCCACCATATCATCGACAGTTAATCGTTCTGGTAGTCGGCACGCATCGAGTTCGGTAACAAAAAATTGACCACCTCAATCGACAAGTTCACCAAATCGCCGGGGGACATTGTCATGATTTCCGGCTTAGTGAGTGCCGGTGCAGTGATGCGAGGCAGTACTTCGGCCATGTAGATCACGTCCATTTCCATCAACGCCTGTAAGCGCACACCGCGTAACGCGCCCGCATTGGGTTTGCGTACCACAATTTCGGTGATTTCAGTTTCACCGCGTTTGATGGGTTCATCTAATACGACGGTCACTTGGGTTTTATTCATTTGTTCAGTCATTTGCTTTTACCTTATAAGCCCAGTGCGGCACGTTGTTCGGCTAAACGGTCAACACCGCCGGCTTTTTCAACCATGTTAAGGATATCAATTTCTATTTTTTCGCTACCATCCATAATTAACTTGTAATAGGTTGGCAGAAACGGCAGTTTGATTTGTGTATTTTCACCGGCTTTTGAGTTTCCCGGGTCAATTTCTTTAAATCGTCCCCGCACAACGACCTCAACAGCGGTGGTTTCACCGGTATCATCACGTTGATAAGCGCCATTGAATCGCAGCATGACGCCGTCGATTTGTGAAATACCCCACTGCTCATAAATTTGCGCTTCGATACCCCCAAGCGTGATATCCATATCCAGTGCACCATCATCCAGCCCCATATCAATTTGAGCTGAGCCGTTCATTCCTCCCCCACGATACCACTCAAACTTGCGAGTAATTTTAGGCAGCGTCACTTCCTCAATGATGCCTAAATAACTTTGAGCATCGTTGAAGAGATTCATGTTTTTTAATTTGCGCGGTAAAGCCATTGGTTACCCCTTAATTTTGCTGCTGAAATCTAATAAATAGCGGTCAGTGATACGCTGGCGTAATAACAAGTTTTCAAGCGGTGGAACCGGGGTATAGTCATAATCAAGATATAACTTGCCGCTTTTGAGCTCTTCTTTGTCGTTAACTTTTGCATCAAACCAACATGCCCCACCGAGCAAATAACCTTGCGTTGTCATGCTGCGCAACTTGGCATTAATGCTTTCAATAATGTCGCGAGTTAGCGATGGCGTTAATGTTCCATCGATTGCCCATTCTTGACCTTCCGCTATGGTGTCAGCTAAAACCTGTGCGGTACGGGTATAAGATTCGAATGCAAATAATGGATCATCAGAGCAAGTGCGTGAGCCCCAAAACTTGAAGCCGTTATGACGAATGAGCGTAGTAATGTCGTTTTCATTGAGTAAGCCCGCATCCGTGGCAGGGTCTTGTAAATCCCACGAGATATCGGCAGAAATACCGGTCACGCCATTGACGCCTACGTTAGATAGAGTTTTATGCCAGCCTGTTTCATTGTCGATTTTTGCGCGTAAGCCAAGGGCACAGGCGGTTGCGTAGATATTGGCCTCTGCATTGGCAACCGTATCCCAACTTTGAAATTCCGGCCAAATCAACATCAGTTCACGCTGACTGAAATTTTCACGGTATTTGATGGCTTCGGAAACTGTCTTGCACCCATTGGCACTGACATAAGCCATGGCGCGCATTTTTTGTGCAATCCCCGCGAGGGCAGCGGAAACGGCTTGGGTATCGTGACCGGGCACCGCCAGAATGCGCGGTTTCACACCGACACGGCTTTGCGCGGCGGTCAGTGCTTGTAAGCCAGTTTTTCGCCCCTCGGCAGTCGAGCCGCCAATAATATTGGATGTGGTTTCCGCTTCGCTTTCGCCTTGCTCAACCCGTACAACGACTGTGACCGGTTTGGCTTGGTTGCCAATGGCTTCTAATGATCGTGCGAGTGTACCGGTATCGCCAGCTTTGCCAGCCGCGTCGATAACATCGGTAATTAATACCGGGGTATTGAGTGGAAAATATTTTGCGTCCGCATCGTCGGCGGTGCAGACCATGCCAGCGATAGCGGTGTTAATAGTGCGAATAGGGCGCGTGCCCTCGTTAAGTTCGATAACCCGCACGCCATGATGATAATCTTGAGCCATAACAATAGCGTCCTCTATTTAGTCATGGCTTAATTTTGTGGTGTGGTTAAGACAAATGCACGAGGTGGGGGTTGTGTGGGGAATGGGACAACGCTTTAAAAATTATTCATTTTTATTTTTTTTTATTATTAGCTCGTACATTGGCTTAAATGGCTTCAAGCTCCAAGACCATATTGAGGCTATAATGGGTACCGCTATGACAAGGATAATTGGAATACTAATTATGTAACTTAGTAAATAAATAAAAGGGTAATTTATATCCCACCAAAAGAGAGGGTCTTCTATTGAAGATCCTCCTACTGATACTGGTCCTCCAGGAAGAGTAACGACTAAGAATAATTTCAATGCTATGAATGGCCACGTAAAAAATGATAGGGTAAGAATGCAGATCGCAGCTCTAAACATCAACGCTAAAATATAGAGACCAAAATTTGCAGCTCCTTTTGGTCTGTCACTTAACCCCCAGCTCAATAAGCCTGTGATTCCCATTATTGTCATAATGCTAGAAATAAGTGATAACACATCAGTAATATTTTTCATTTCAATTTCCATTTAAAACCTCAATATAAAGAATGTGTATTATCAGCATTGTTGAATGGAATTAGAAGATGATTTATTCCGGCTTTACAGGCCAATCGATACCCGGCGCTGTTGAAGTATCAATATCAGATACTTTGATGCTGTATATTTCCCACTGTTTTAGTAACGTAACTTCATCATCAGTTGCCATATCTAAGCGCACTTTACGTTCAAGCATTAATATCTGTTGCTCGGCTTCTTCTAATCGCTGGGCTTTTTCGTTATCTGCTATAGCAACAAATGCAGCTTTTTGCGCTTCAACATCAGTGACCCATTTTTTGCCGTTCCAAATATCAAACTCGGTTTTCGGCTCTAACAAAGTCAATATCGGCGGCAAATCACCGATAAAATCAATCTCAATCGGTTGGCGGTTGTCAGTGCTGTAAGCGGTTTTTGTCCTATGGTCTGCAACAATTTCCCATTTAGTTTCATCTTGACTGCGAATTACCGCAAAACCTGCTTTGGTGGGTAATTCTGGCGCATCGGTATAAGCACCTGCTGATACACTCACGTCAAAATAAATATTTTCCATCGATGCGTTGATATATTCGCGCGTCGCGGGGTCTGCGATATAGGTTTTAATCCAACCTGCTTTTGATGCAAGTCCGTTAATGCCAATTTCTGCTTGTTCGATATCTAATTTATAGTTTTTCATTATGCTGCTCTCACGATGTATAAAAATGCAATGTTGCGCGGACGAGTTTCACCACTTGAGCCCGAGTTTTCTGTCGTAAAATTTAATGTACCTAAGTTTTGACCAAGCGTACGCATAGCTCTTGTCTCTAATCCCCCATTACCACTCGCACCCTGTAATTTAAGGTCATGGGTATGTTGCTGGTACGAATGCACTTGATTAGATAAAACAGCTCGTCCATTATCAACATTGCGTCCTGCATCAAGCCCTCGAATAAACTCACCACGTAAATCAGGCAAAGCGCCAGCTGGGTAAGCTTTGGCTAGCAATGGGTAAGTCGCTTTATTGAATGCTTGACCGTTACAAATTAAATAGCCACTAGGTGCGGTGGATTGAGGCCATGGCAAAGGAATACCAACTTGACAGTCGCTGAGTTCTTCTGAGCTACCGGACGCTTTTAAATAACCATTACGATCTGTTTTTGTATTCGCTGTTGTATAAAACATTTGAGTAAAGGGAACTGTCTCACTGCTCGTATAAGATAGTGCATACCAATTAGGATATGAGGCACTGCCGCCTTCACATGCAAGTACTTTTACTGCTCTACCTGCGCCATTAGCAGCCCAAGACAGCGTCATCCCAATCAGGTTTTTATTAATAGTATTGGTCAACGATGCATCAAACGTACGGAACCCTGTTATATAAGGCCTTGAGCTATCTATATTTGCGTAAAGTGATTGGCTACCAAGACCAAAATCACCAGTGACAATTAAACTTCCTGATTTTTCAGGCCATTTAACATTATAAAAACCGTTACCTGTTGGATTCATAGAAAGCCCATCTAATGTAAACCACATGCGCTTCCCACCCATTCCAACCTCACCAATACCTACTTGTGTGAATGCGTGTTGTCCTTTCCATGTCACATCTTTACCGACTCCGGTATTCATGAACTTTGCATCCATTTTAGAATCAAGGCCGGTTTTTAATGCTGTATTTGTTGCGTAGTCGCCAGATGGCTGGTAATTACCTTTCGGTTGAAACCGATTATCAGATTCAACTTTTGAATAGCTGTAACCAATTGCGGCAAGTTTACCTATTTCCCCAGTAAACAAATGAAGACTTGGCACTTTGTCGTTATCATTGCCTTTCTGACTTGAAATGTTTGCTTTGTCGAATTTCTTGTTTAAATCAAGTTTAGTTTGCGCCGATAGTGCATCAATCTTTTTATCGACTACGGTGATTTCAGTATTCACATAATCACGGGTTGCTAGCACCACAGACGGATCAATCTTTAATGTCACTGATTCGGTATGGCTCACAATTAATACGATACGAATTGATTGTGTGCGGCCTGAACCCTCGGCAAGTTGTGGCTTATAGGTTTCGGGGCAGTTTGCAATAGCAATTAAATTACCGGCTTTATCAAACAGACCGATTTCACGTATCCACCAACCGCCCTCAGATTCAGGGATAATCTGCTCTGCAACAATTTGATTTTTATTCTTTTCATCAACAAATAACGTATTGATAGCCGCGCGACGTTTCTCTGCGATTAGTGGGATGATATTTTGATGGACAGGTCAGCGTAATAAACATGCCAATATCGTCACGCTCTTTTGCGACGCGCTCAATGCCGGCCATTTGCGACATTAATTCCATACGACGAATTTCAGGATTAGACACACTCGCCATCACTTTATCGAATAAATCAAAACGTTCACCCGTTTCAACATCTTCAATATCCATGCCTTGCAAATACTGCATATTGGATAAACGTTGCGCCTGCACCGCGCGAATAGCTTGCGATACCAATAATCGGCGTTAGCTAAATTGGGGGGTAATGGTGAGAATTAGTATATTATAATGTCTGTAACTCTTTGATATATGTTGTCAGCCCCAACGCTCAGGGCTGACGATGCTCTTTTAGGTGGTCTTTTGTTTTGGTATAAGTTAATTAACTTATTTTTGTACTTGGCTTAAGTCTAATTCTCTTTGAATCAATAGCTCTAAATATTTGTTAGCGGACTTAATTGCGGCGATATCTGCTTTGCTTATCTCTAATTTTTGGGGTGTAGATTGATTCACAGAAAGATTATGAGGCGACATAATACTATGAAACGAAATTGCGATACCGTTTGGTGTCATGCGATTAGTTTCAATATTTTTTACTAACTCAAGGAGGAGTGGCATGGCGATTTGAATAGCTAGTGGCAGTTCTTTAAGTGGAGGTATTTTAGCTAATTTATTTATTTTTGCTCGCTTTAAAATTTCTTGGCTATTAACTGGTTGATTATTGGTTACGTATTGAATGGTTGCTTCTTCTTGCTCAGTAGCTTCATTAATTTTCTCAATTAATTGAGCTAATTTGCTTGTTTCACTCTGGGACTTATTTATAGCCTGCGTTAGCACTATTTTGGACGCACTAATTAAATCATTCAGTGCGATCTTATTTTTATTTATAAGTACATTACTAATACCTACACCGGAAGAGATGGAATCTAAAATTAAGTCAATTTTTTTCTTTACGCCAGGTACGCGTGAAATGCCCTCTTGATTAGTGAATTCTGGTGTAGCTATAGCTTGAGCCATGATTTCATTAAATTTTGAAAAAGCTGTTTTCTCTGCTTCTGATAAATCTTGGTAGTTACTTATTGTTTGTAAGTTTGAATTTGAAATTTTAGCTGCTATTTTTTGCTGTTCACTTTGCTGCTTAAGACTATCCGTTCTGTATGAAGACTCTGGAGTCTGCGCTTCTAATTCATTATTATCAAAAATTCTGTACTTTGCGGTAGGCTCAGTGTGGTTTCGCTCTTTGGAAAGTTGGTTATAATGAAAACGTTTTTCAACTGTTTCAAAAGGCTTTTGCTGTGTAATCTTTTGTTCTGCCAATTTTAGTTCCTGCTTTGTTTTATATATAGAAACTGGAACTGAAGGCTCTTGTTCGTTAGTATTAAGTTTTCTATTACTCAGTAATTCACATTTATCTTGTTTTGAAATACTAAAAAAATGCTGGCAAGAACGAATAATATTTGTGATTGATAATAAAAATCCTTTATTTTCTTGTAATTTAATTGGAACGTTTCTCGTTACATTAGAAGTTGCTATTGGTAAGCTAGATGATGCTGAAGTAATCTGCGGTAGAGTCATATTATTACCCTTTAAATGTCATTTTCACATTGAAAATCGAGTATAAAATTATTGAATTAGCACTACTTTCATAAATAAACACTAGTTTATTAACTTAAAAGATAATCAGATAAACTACAAAATGGCTCATCTAATAAATAAACTAAAAAAACAACAAAAAAATGCTGACATACGAGTGGTTATATTACTGGCTATTTTTTTATTGATGATAGTTATCCTTTCCCTAAGCGCTGGGGAAATATGGCTATGGCCAAACCAATGGACAAGTGAGCCTGCTCAAATGTTTATTGGTCAAATTCGTTTACCTCGAATGTTGGCAGTTATCGCTATTGGTGCAGCACTTGCCGTAACAGGTGCAATTATGCAGGCGCTATTTGAAAATCCTCTCGCTGAGCCTGGCCTATTAGGAATAAGTAACGGTGCTGGGGTCGCGGTGGTATTAACCGTCTTATTATCATCAGGTATTACCCATTATTGGTTAATAAGCACAAGTGCGATTATCGGTGCTTTAGTGCTCACTTCTGTACTACTTTATTTTGCTCGCAGTAAACACCTGAATAACTCTAGCTTGCTCTTAGTCGGTGTCGCTTTAGGGGTTATTAGTGGTGCTTGTATGACATGGATGGTTTATATGAGCAGCAACTTAGATTTGCGGCAATTACTTTATTGGATGATGGGTAGTTTTAGTGGTGTCGATTGGCGACAGTTTGGATTAGTGATGGTGAGTCTTCCGTTTTTGTTGTGGGCTATTTGCCAAGGTAAAACATTGAATTATCTTTCACTCGGCAGATTGCAAGCTTATCAGCTTGGCTTTTCGCCTCAAAAATGGCGATTGGCCTTAATTATTGTTAGTGGTGTGTTGATTGGTTTTAGTGTTGCAATTGCGGGAGCGATTAGCTTTATTGGTTTGGTTATCCCCCATATATTACGCTTGAGCGGGCTAACTGATAATCGCATATTATTACCAGGTTGTGCCCTTGCAGGCGCATTAGGATTATTAATCGCTGATTTGTTATCTCGCTTATTGATGGCTAATGCTGAAATTCCTATTGGTGTTATAACAGCAACATTAGGCGCACCTATCTTTATCTTTTTACTTATCCGTAACCATCAATGGCGTTAAAAAATGAAGATGAAAAGAGTCATTGAGATAAACAATTTGTCGGTTGCTAATCGTATCGTAAATCTTACTGAGATGATATTTGCTGGCGAACAAATTCATTTATTAGGTGCCAATGGCGCGGGGAAAAGTACATTATTGGCTGCATTAAGTGGTTTCCTTGATTTTGACGGACAGGTACTAATCAATAATCAGGATATTAATGTCTATAGTGTCCAAGAGTTGGGGCGACAACGCGCATATTTGCCACAAATGATAAATTCATTGCCAATATTAAAAGTATTTCAATACCTCGATTTATTTTTGCCCTCAACAAGCCGTTCTTCTGATAGCTTGTCTGTCAATATTGTTGATTCTCTTTGTTTAGATTTTCAGCTAACACCATTGCTACATAAATCAATAAATCAACTTTCGGGGGGGGAATGGCAACGAGTTCGGATCGTCGCCGTATTTTTACAAGTCTGGGATAGTAATCAATTATGTGGAAAATTTATACTATTTGATGAGCCAACGAACAATTTAGATATTATTCAGCAAGCCAACTTAGATAAATGGATTAAATATTTTTGTCATTGCTTAGGAACGGTTATAATGAGTGGACATAATCTTAGTCACACTTATAAAAATGCTAGTCGTATATGGATGATAAAAAAAGGATTGATGGTGGCATCAGGAAAACCTGATGACGTAATGACTGACAGTAACTTATCCGACATTTTTATGTTAGAAATTAGATTAAGTGAAAGTAGCGCTAATAAGATATGGCAGATTATTAGTTTTGACGATTAACTAAAAAATTGTTTTAATCACTCGTTTTTATGTAATTTCTTATTGTAATGATGATGAGTGTTGAGGTTCGGTTAAAGTATCATTAACTAGAATATCCTATTATCAATGAAAACTAGGCTATAACAATATGAGCAATTTCCTTCCGTTTTCAAAGCCTGCAATCGGTGATGAAGAGGTAAAGGCAGTAGAGAAAGTTCTACGTTCAGGCTGGATAACTACTGGGCCGCAGAATCATCAGTTAGAAGAAGATTTTTGCAAGCGTTATGGCTGTAAGCATGCAATTGCATTAACTTCTGCAACAGCGGGTATGCATGTTGTTTTGATGGCACTAGGTGTTGGTCCCGGAGATGAGGTTATTACACCTTCGCAAACTTGGGTATCCACAATTAATATGATTGAGTTGCTAGGCGCGACTCCGGTAATGATTGATGTCGATCGTGATACTTTAATGATCCAACCCGATGCAGTTGAACAAGCACTGACAGCAAAAACTAAAGTTATTATTCCTGTGCATTATGCTGGGGCGCCTTGTGATTTAGATGCATTACGTGCAATTGCCGAAAAAGCAGGTGTCTTTTTACTCGAAGATGCCGCTCATGCAGTCGGCACACGTTATAAAAATGAATGGATTGGTGAGACTGGTACTGCAATTTTTTCATTTCATGCGATTAAAAATGTCACTTGTGCTGAAGGTGGGTTAGTCACTACGGATAATGATGAACTTGCTCAACGAGTTCGAACTTTAAAATTTCATGGATTAGGGGTTGATGCATTTGATAGACAAATGCAAGGCCGTAAGCCTCAGGCGGAAGTCGTTGAGCCTGGTTTTAAATATAATTTATCCGATATTCATGCTGCGATAGCAGTGGTGCAGTTATCGCGTGTTGAGCAAATGAATCAACGCAGAGCTGAACTGACTGCACGTTATCGCGAGTTGTTGAAAAATTCACCATTAGAAATGCTCTCATTTCCTGATTACCCACATTTACACGCTAATCATTTATTTATGGTGCGTGTAGATAAATCGCAGTGTGGTATTGATCGCGATACATTTATGGAAAAACTAAAAGCGCATGATATTGGCACAGGTTTACATTTTCGTGCAGCGCATACGCAAAAATATTATCGCGAAAAATACCCGGAACTTTCATTACCTGAATCAGAATGGAATAGCGCAACTCTTTGTTCGCTGCCTTTATTCCCTGATATGATAGATGAAGATGTTGATCGGGTTGTTAAAGCGATTACTAAAGTTCTTTTGGAGTCAAAATAGTGTCAATAGCAGATGAATTTGATGAGATTAAAAAAGTCTCAGTAGTTATCCCTGTTTATAATGAAGAAGAAAGTTTGCCTCAGTTATTAGAGCGCACAATTAAGTCGTGTAAACAACTCACGCAATCTTATGAATTGATTTTAGTAGATGACGGAAGTAGTGACCGTTCAGCAAAAATGTTAGTAGAAGCCGCTGAAGATCCAGAGAATCACATTATTGCTATTATTCTTAATCGTAATTATGGCCAGCATTCAGCGATTATGGCGGGTTTTAACCAGGCTGATGGCGATTTAGTTATCACTCTTGATGCGGACTTACAAAATCCACCGGAAGAAATTCCACGTTTAGTTCAAACGGCAGCGCAGGGTTATGATGTAGTCGGTACGCGCCGTGCAAATCGTCAAGACTCATGGTTCCGTAAAACCGCATCAAAAATGATTAATGCGATGATAACCAAAGCAACAGGGCGTTCTATGGGTGACTATGGTTGTATGTTACGAGCTTATCGTCGTCATATTATTCAAGCGATGTTGCAATGCCATGAAAGAAGCACATTTATTCCTATTTTAGCGAATACATTTGCACGTAGAACCATTGAAATTGATGTCGCTCATGCGGAGCGCGAATTTGGTGATTCTAAATACAGTTTTATGAAACTGATTAATTTAATGTATGACCTGCTAACCTGTTTAACGACAGCTCCGTTGCGTTTACTGAGCGTAGTGGGCAGCGTTATTGCCGCAGGCGGTTTCTTACTTGCTGTATTATTAATTATTTTACGTCTGCTATTCGGCGCTGCATGGGCAGCAGACGGCGTATTTACACTGTTTGCGGTACTCTTTATGTTTATCGGCGCACAGTTTGTTGCTATGGGTTTATTAGGCGAATACATCGGTAGAATTTACAATGATGTACGTGCTAGACCTCGTTATTTTATTCAAAAAGTCGTCGGCGCAGATATTAAGTCCGACAAAAATCAGGAAGAAAACTAATGAAAGCTATTGTTTTTGCCTATCATGATATTGGCTGTGTAGGGTTAAAGGCGCTTAAAGAAGCAGGTTTTGATATTCAGGCAGTATTTACACACACT
This sequence comes from Providencia sp., assembly GCF_052096715.1. Lineage (NCBI taxonomy): Bacteria > Pseudomonadati > Pseudomonadota > Gammaproteobacteria > Enterobacterales > Morganellaceae > Providencia > Providencia sp. The sequence goes on along the minus strand of NZ_JBQDNB010000010.1, from coordinate 14,637 downwards.
GACTCACCTAATGAAAACCACTTTTACTCTTCAGTAGCACGTGTAAGCGCAGACATGGAACTTCCTGTTTATGCGCCTGAAGACGTTAATCATCCACTATGGATTGAACGTATTCGCGAGTTGAAACCTGATGTTATCTTCTCTTTTTATTACCGCGATATGTTAAGCGAAGAACTGCTGTCAATTGCACCAAAAGGCGCATTTAACCTGCATGGTTCTTTACTGCCAAAATACCGTGGTCGCGCACCAATCAATTGGGCGCTATTAAATGGTGAAAGCGAAACGGGTGTGACGCTGCATAAAATGGTCAAGAAGGCTGATGCTGGCGATATCGTTGCTCAAGAAAAATTTGCGATTAGCGATACCGATACCGGGCTAACACTTCATGCAAAAGCACGTGAAGCAGCAGAAGTACTGTTGACTAAAACGTTGCCATTAATCGAAGCGGGTAGCTATAAAGCGGTTGCTCAAGATGAAAGTAAGGCAAGTTACTTTGGTCGCCGTTGTGCTGACGATGGACAAATTGATTGGAATCGCTCAGCAAAAGAAATCAATTGTCTTATTCGTGCTGTTACTGAACCTTATCCTGGTGCGTTTACCTATTTAGGTGCGCGTAAGATGACTATCTGGCGTGCTAGCGTATTAGATGATAACCAAGGTCGAGTTGCCGGTACGGTATTGTCTAATAATCCACTGCGTATTGCTTGTGGTCAAGGTGCAATTGAAGTTATTAGTGGTCAAAGTGAAACCGGTCTATATATGCAAGGTAACCGCCTTGCAAATGAAATGGGTATCGTGAAAGATGTTCGTGTTGGTGAAAAACCGACTACACAAATCAAACGTCGTAAACGCGTTTTGATCTTGGGTGTGAATGGCTTTATTGGTAACCACCTAACTGAGCGTCTGTTGAAAGATGATAACTATGATATCTATGGTATGGATATCGGTTCATCTGCAATTGAACGTTTTATTGGTAACCCACGTTTTCATTTTATCGAAGGTGATGTAAGCATTCATACTGAATGGATTGAATATCACATTAAAAAATGTGACGTTATTCTGCCGTTAGTAGCGATTGCAACGCCTATTGAATACACCCGTAATCCACTGCGTGTTTTCGAATTAGACTTTGAAGAAAACCTGAAAATTGTTCGTTATTGCGTGAAATATAACAAACGTATCATCTTCCCATCGACTTCAGAAGTTTATGGTATGTGTGATGATAAAGAGTTTGATGAAGACGAATCACGTTTAATTGTAGGTCCAATCAATAAACAACGTTGGATTTATTCTGTATCTAAACAGTTACTTGACCGAGTTATTTGGGCCTATGGCGCGAAAGAAGGTCTGAAATTTACGCTATTCCGTCCATTTAACTGGATGGGACCACGTTTAGACAGCTTGAACTCTGCTCGTATTGGTAGCTCTCGCGCAATTACTCAGTTGATCTTGAACTTAGTTGAAGGCTCACCAATCAAGTTAGTCGATGGTGGTGCACAAAAACGCTGCTTTACTGATATCAAAGATGGCATTGAAGCGTTATTCCGTATCATTGAGAATAAAGATGGTAAATGTGATGGTCAAATCATCAACATTGGTAACCCAACTAATGAAGCGAGTATTCGTGAATTAGCTGAAATGTTGCTGGAAAGCTTTGAAAAACATCCTGAGAGAGCAAAATTCCCTCCATTTGCTGGCTTCCGTGAAATTGAAAGCAGTAGTTATTATGGTCAAGGTTATCAAGATGTTGAGCATCGTAAACCAAGTGTTGAAAATGCGCGTCGCCTACTTGAGTGGGTACCAACGATTGATATGAAAGATACCATTGAAGAAACACTAGACTTTTTCTTGCAAGGTGCAGTTGAAGAATTGAGTGATAAAGACTAATGAAAAAAGTTGGCTTGAGAATAGATGTAGATACCTATCAAGGAACATTGAAAGGGGTACCTCAGCTACTCAAAGTGCTGAAAGAGCACAATATTCAGGCCAGTTTTTTCTTCAGTGTAGGACCCGATAATATGGGGCGCCATTTATGGCGCCTTTTGCGTCCTAAATTCCTGTGGAAAATGCTGAGGTCTAATGCAGCATCTCTTTATGGCCTAGATATTTTACTCGCGGGTACTGCGTGGCCAGGGAAGAAAATTGCTAAAGACTTAGGTTATCTAATGAAACAAACATTAGATGCTGGGCATGAAGTGGGTTTACATGCGTGGGATCATCAAGGTTGGCAAGCCAAAGTTGCCAAGTGGAGTGAGGCCCAATTGACAGAACAAGTTAAATTAGGTGTTGATGCATTAACCTTAGCTATTGGGCAGCGGGTAACTTGCTCGGCAGTTGCTGGCTGGCGTGGGGACGAAAGAGTTCTTAAAGTTAAACAACAGTTTAATTTTGATTATAATAGTGATTGTCGTGGAAAGTACCCATTCAGGCCTATTATGCAAGATGGTTCGATTGGTACCGTACAAATTCCGGTGACATTACCCACATACGATGAGGTCGTGGGAACGGTTGTTACTGACGACGCATTTAATGATTATATCCTTCAGGCGATTAAAAATGATCAAGGCGTTCCTGTTTATACAATCCACACTGAAGTGGAAGGAATGTCAAAATCGGAACAATTTTCACAATTGTTGGAACGAATCGCACAAGAAGAAATCCAATTCTGTACATTGAGTGATTTGTTGCCAGAAGACATCAATACACTGCCTAAAGGAAAAGTGGTGAGAGCACCATTCCCTGGGCGAGAAGACTGGCTGGGCTGTCAAGAAGAGGAATAACAGACGTATGTTGAATAACCGAGCGAGCAAAGTAGGAGCCTCTCTGCTGGCTCTTTTTTTTATCCTGACTTATTTTTTGCCGTTGAACAGCCGTTTACTTTGGCAACCTGATGAAACGCGTTATGCAGAAATTAGCCGTGAAATGCTACAGCGTGGAGACTGGATTGTTCCGTACATGTTAGATGTGCGTTATTTTGAAAAACCCGTCGCAGGATATTGGATTAATAATATTAGCCAAATGATTTTTGGTGAAACTAACTTTGCGGTGCGTTTTGGCTCTGTATTTTGTATTTTTCTCAGTGCCTTACTTGTTTATCGTATGGCTAAAATGATGTGGAGAAATAATCATGTCGCTTTTGTTGCTAGCTTCATTTATATCTCTATGTTTTTGGTTTTTTCTGTTGGTACCTATAGCGTACTTGACCCGATGCTATCTCTGTGGATAGCGGCAAGTATGTATTGCTGTTTATGGGCGATGAAAGCACGAGAAGTTAAAACCAAGCTAGCGGCATGGGCTTGTTTGGGGCTTGCCTGTGGTATGGCATTTATGACTAAAGGGTTTTTAGCTTTGGCAATTCCCGTCATTGTGATGATCCCGATTACCCTCTATCAAAAACGTTTCCTTGAAATGATAAAATATGGCCCAATAGCCATTATTTTTGCGATCTTAATTAGCTTGCCTTGGGCGTTGGCGATAGCTCAGCAAGAGCCTGATTACTGGAATTATTTTTTCTGGGTCGAGCATGTTAAGCGTTTTACAGCAGATGATGCGCAGCACGTGGCTCCTTTTTGGTATTACATCCCTATTATTATATTGGGTGCTATTCCTTGGGCTGGCTTATTACCTGGGGCATTAATTAAAGGTTGGAAAGAGCGTAAATCAAGTCCTGATATGTTCTTTTTATTGTGCTGGTTTATTGTTCCGGTCATCTTTTTTAGTATTTCTCGTGGAAAATTACCGACTTATATGCTGCCATTTATGGCACCATTAGCGTTACTGATGGCAAAATTTGGTGTTGATTGTGTTCGCAATGGAAAAATGGCTGCATTGAAAGCGAATGGGATCATTAATATTATCATTGGTATCGCCGCAGTGATCGCAGTAATTGTCGTGAGTTCAGTGATTAAAAAACCTTTATATGAACCTGACGAATGGTCAAAAATGGTTTTAGGGGTGGTTGCATTTTCCATCTGGGCAATTATTGGCTATCTGTGTACTGTATTGAATGCTAAATATTGGTTATGGGCTGCATCTTGCTCATTAGCAGTCAGTTTATGTATCGGTAGCGCTTTACCAAACAACACGATTGATTCAAAACTACCACAGAACTTTATTCATCAAAATCATGATTTATTAATGAATAGCCGGTATTTGATGGCGAGTAATGTTGGCGTTGCGGCAGGATTAGCATGGGAAACCCAAAACTCACAAATCTACCTTTATAATAGTAGTGGCGAATTGACTTATGGACTTGAATATCCAGATAGCCAACATCGACTGGTTAAGCCTGAAAACTTTGCTGCTTGGTTAGAAAAAGCACGAAAAGAAGGGCAGGTAACCGTAGTGTTCTTACTTAAGCGTAAGGACGGTCTACCAGATATCCCTAAGCCAGATGAGGTGATTCAAAATTCGCGTATGGCCATTGTGGTTTATCATAAGCAATGATTACGCAATTATCGCTTTTATTATTCGTTAGTGTATTAACCTGTGTCGGGCAAATTGCACAAAAGCAAGCCGTGGTTTGTTGGCAAGGTGATAACACTAATAAAGCAGCATCAGCCATTCGTTGGTTGGTGCTAGCGGTATTGATGCTTGGGCTAGGGATGCTTTTTTGGTTAAAACTGTTAGAAAGTATGCCATTAAGTATTGCTTATCCCATGCTAAGTATCAATTTTGTGTTGGTTACATTGATTGGCCAGTTTGTTTATCATGAACAAACTGGGTTTAAACATTGGTTAGGTGTTATTTCAATTATGTTTGGCATTTTGCTAATGAGTATCAGTATATGAATAAAGGCTACTTATGGGTATTGGGTAGTGCGATTTTAGTGACAATCGCTCAATTGAGTCTCAAAGCGGGTGTGATGGAGTTACCTTCGTTCGCATTAGGTTGGCATTGGTTGCAAATTGATTGGCTTCTGACAAATACAGTGAGCTTAAGCATTATTTTTGTTGGTTTAGTATGCTATGCCTTATCGATGCTATGTTGGTTATTTGCACTTAAATTTATTGCACTAAATAAAGCCTATCCGCTAATTAGCCTGAGTTATGTTTTTGTTTATATTCTGGCAGTAGTATTACCTTGGTTTAATGAACCTGCGACATGGCTTAAAGCAGCCGGAATTGGATTCATTTTGCTTGGGGTATGGCTCATTAGCCGTCCGACAGTTCAGCAAACAAAAAATATTAAGTAAGATGCATTTATCGATTAATTGTATATTTTTCATGCATTTCTCATTATGATGTTAGATTAAGCATATGTTTTAACTGTAACTTGTTAGGGTGCGCTATGATAATGAAAATACAACACCTTCCATTGCTGCTTTGTTTGGTGCTAATCGGATGTTCATCAACATCAGTTAAACGAACGCCTGCGCCCCCTTTAAAAACACAGCTCTCTGATCCAATTATGACGATAGCGCAGTTAAAAGATCAGTTACAACAATGGTATGGCACACCTTACCATTATGGTGGAATGAGCCAAAACGGTGTGGATTGCTCGGGTTTTGTCTATCGTACTTTTAATGATCGCTTCGCCATTCAATTACCGCGAACTACAGTTGATCAAACTCAGCTTGGTACTCGAATAGAAAAATCAGATTTAATGCCTGGAGATTTGGTTTTTTTCAAAACGGGTTCAGGTGAAAATGGCCTGCATGTTGGTATTTACGATACAGATAATACATTTATTCATGCATCAACTAGTAAAGGTGTTATTCGTTCATCACTCGAAAATGTCTATTGGCGAAAAGTGTTTTGGCAAGCAAGACGTATCTAATTTCTGTGTTTTCACCATTATTTCTTCAATGATTATGCTATCTTAGACGTAAATTTTGTTTCTAGGATAGCCTAATGTCAACGTTACGTTTACTCATCTCAGAATCCTTCGATCCTTGGTTTAACCTTGCGGTTGAAGAAACTATTTTTCGTCAAATGTCTGCGGACCAACGAGTGATGTTCTTATGGCGTAATGCGGATACCGTGGTTATTGGTCGCGCGCAAAACCCTTGGAAAGAATGTAATACACGCCGTATGGAAGAAGATAATGTGCGTCTGGCACGCCGAAGTAGTGGCGGTGGTGCTGTATTTCAAGATTTGGGTAATACCTGCTTTACTTTTATGGCAGGAAAACCTGAATACGATAAAACTATTTCTACACAAATTATTGTAAACGGATTAGCTCAAGTTGGAATTGATGCTCAGGTTTCAGGTCGAAATGACTTAGTTTTAAATACCGACAATGGGCCCAGAAAAATATCGGGATCAGCATATAGGGAAACTCGTGATAGAGGTTTTCATCATGGCACGTTACTCATTAATACCGATTTAAATCGACTGGCTAACTATTTGAACCCAGATCCGAAAAAGTTACAGGCTAAAGGGATCACTTCTGTTCGCTCTAGAGTTGCTAACCTATGCGAACTGGTATTGGATATCAGTCATGAAAAAGTGTGCGAAGGCATAATTAATAGTTTTTTCAGTCATTACGGTGAAACTGTTGTCGCTGAATATATTTCACCTGACAAATTGCCTGACCTACCTAATTTTGCAGAAACTTTTGCCAAGCAAAGTAGCTGGGAATGGAATTTTGGGCAAGCTCCTGCATTTTCTCATTATTCTGATACACGTTTTTCATGGGGTGGTATTGAGTTTCACTTTGATATTGAAAAAGGGGTTATCACCCGTTGCCAATTTTATACTGATAGTCTAGACCCATCACCACTTGAGTGGATGAGTAACCAGCTTACAGGTCGAGTTTACCAAGCTAATACGATTAGAACATTAATTCAACAAATGACTCAGCAGTGGCCAGATTTAGCTGAACAATTAGCGGATTTAGAACACTGGTTAGTTCATGAACTGAGCTAAAAAAAGAGCCGATTTAATCGGCTCAGACATAGACTTCAATATTTGAAAATAAAAAACTAATAGGAAGGAATGGTATTCTTACAATTCAATTTACTTGGTGATTAGCAGCTACAGGTCATAAACGCTTTACACTCAGGCATTTCACCTATTTGGCGAAATTTTGCAGGTGTTGTATCAAAATGTTTTTTGAAGATCCGCGTAAAAGTTGCTTGAGAGCTAAAACCGTATTGCAATGCAATATCAAGGATAGGCAAGTTGCCTTCACGTAAGGATTTAGCTGCTTCTAATAAACGACGTTTACGAACATATTCACCTAGCGTGCATCCTTTCATCTCTTTGAAAACACGCTGCAAATGCCATTTTGAATATCCGCTTTTGTCGGCTATCGTATCAATTTTGATGCCTTCATTGCGCTGCAACTGGCTTTCTAGCCATTTAATAATCTCGTTGACTACACTTTCTGACATATTTACCTCCTACTATCGTAGGTTATTGTTCATTAATTACTAATAATAGCTCTGGAAATTAGGGTCTATTCTTCCTGTTTTTCCGATATATCGATAGGCTAAACGTGCGGTTTTTTAGTGAGAATAACTATTGTTACGATAGGTTTTAAAAAAACAGACAATTTAAACATACAGTGATGAATGTTTAAAGTTCATTGAAATCAATGCATTAACCTAATATCTCATGATGAATTTATTAATAATTTTATCAATTTAAATAATATTCAAATATATTGTTGAAGCTGTTCGATTTTATTAACCAAGTAAACTATTGAAAAATTAATTTAACTTAAATTTGATATGAAGTGGCGGAAATAACAATAATCAACAGGAAATTCCGAAATGAGTGATTTGAAGTTAAATGCTGAAAATAATCAATTAAGTGGTGTAATAGTTAATAATAATAGATTTAAACAGAGTGATTAATTATTGATAGTATTAGTACTGATGAGATTTTGAGAGTTATACACCAATTGCACTATACATTGATTGCTATTTAATCAATGTATAGTGCGTAGAGATGAATGATATTATTCAGATAATCAAAAAACGCATTTATTGGCGTAAACAAATATGAGGTTTTAAAGTTTCAGGGTGTGGAATAACCGTTAAGTCGGCTTTATACCAGCGTGTTAAATTTTCAGTGGTTAAAACGCTAGATACGCTACCTTCACTGACTTTTTTACCTTGGTGCAGTATATATACCCGATCAGCGTAAAGCGCTGCTAGATTGAGATCATGTAAAACACAACATACACCTAAAGGGCGTTCACGAGTTAATCGACGTAATAGCCGCAATGTATGTTGTTGGTGATGAAGATCTAATGCAGAAGTGGGTTCGTCAAGAAATAAGCAAACAGGTACATTAACTGGCTGCCAAATCTGTGCAAGTGAACGGGTGAGTTGTACTCGTTGCTGCTCTCCACCTGAAAGTTGGCGGTATTCGCAATAGCGTAAATGGGTACAATCCGTTTGTTGCATCGATTCTTCAATCGCTTGCTGTTTATTTAGTGTGCCATGAGGAATTCTTCCCATTGAAATAATATCTTCAACAGTAAAATCAAATGCGATATGGCTATGTTGCTTCATGACAGCGCGCTTTTGAGCTAATTGATTTACTTGCCAATCTAATAAAGAATATCCATCAAGTAAGCATTCACCAGTGGTTGGTGTCACAAAGCCGGTCAATAGTTTTAGTAAGCTAGATTTTCCTGCGCCATTGGGGCCGATAATGGCGACTATTTCATGGGTGCCAAGGGTGAAGCTAATATCATCAATTAATAGCTTATTATTGATTTTGTAACTAAGGTTGTGTGCTTCTAACAGGTGGGAGGTATGTCGCTGAGTTTTAATAATAGCTTGTTGAATTAACGACATGAAGTTAATGCCTCCTATTTGCTTTACGTAAGATTAGCCATAAAAAGTAAGGTGCGCCAATCAACCCAGTAATGAGTCCAACAGGAATTTCAGCTGGCGTGACTAATGTTCGGGCTAGAGTGTCCGCCATTAATAATAAAATGGCACCTGCGAGTGCAGAGCCCACGATTAACCATCTGTGGTCAGCGCCTAACGTCATACGGACCAAGTGAGGTATGACCAATCCGATAAAGCCAATAACACCACTCATGGCAACAGCACAACCAATAAGCAATGCACTTAAAAACAATAAAATAAATTTAGTTTGTGCAACGTTTAGGCCTAAATAATGAGCATCTTCATCACCCAATTGAAGGATATTGAGTTTGTTGCTCTGCCAGAGGCAAATAAAACAAGTCAATAAAATAACGGTGGCGGCGACAGTAATTAGTGACCAATCTCCATTAACTAAGGTTCCCATCATCCAAAGGCTAAATGTCCGTAATTGCTGATCATCACTGATATAACTTAGCACGCCAATTAATGACATAGCTAAAGCATTGATGGCAATTCCAGCAAGTAATAACGTTGTTAAATTTCCATTGGAATAACGGTTCAAGCTGAAAATGAGTATTGAAACGAATAAGCTTCCGATGAAAGCGGCACCTATGTAGCCGTAGTTTTGTAATGTATCGGGTAGCGAAATGGAAAATACTATAAATATAGCGACACTAAATGCGGCACCACTACTGATGCCGAGTAAGCTCGGATCTGCGAGTGAATTACGAAATAGCCCTTGCATTATCGTGCCCGATACGGCGAGGGCGAGCCCAACAAGAATGGCTAATACAATACGAGGTAGTCGGATATTGAGCCAAATTTGCCATAGCGGATCGCTGATAGGGCGCGACCACAAAACTTTAAACGAGAGATCCATTGCGCCAGTATTAGAAACTATTATCACAATCCCGATAAGAGCGAATAGCATCGCAATAACACTTCGAATAGGGTATTTAGTTAGATTCATGGCAATTTCTCTAACGCTTCACGTATCTGATTCATGACGGCGGGTGTGCCTAAACTAAAGCTGAGCATGCCCATATCATCGACTACCAATAAGGCTTTATTTTTAGCTGCGGTTGTCATTGCTATACCGGGTAACAACCAAATTTTATCTATTCCACCCAGTGATTTAATGCTCTCTTTACCAACAATAATTAAGTCAGGTTGACTTGCTATTACCCCTTCAGGTGAAAGAGGGCGATAATGGTTAAACTCGCTTAATGCATTTTGTGCGCCAAGAGCGAGGATCATACTGTCAGCTGCGGTTTGTTTTCCTGCCGCAAGAGGTAAAACGCCGCTATGACTCATAATGAACATGATTTTTTTATTAATACTAGCGGTATTTACCTTGCTAAGTTCTTGGTTAAAACGTTGTATTAGCTCTTTTCCTTGCTCAGTTTTACCAAGCGCAGAGGCTATTGTTGAAATTTTGTCAGGAATGGCTTTTAAGGTAGGGACACCAGTAACTTTGATTACTCGTACACCATTTTTTTCAATTTGTGATAATGCCATTGATGGTTTAGCGAGAGCACTGGCGATCACTAAAGTAGGATGCATAGAGAGCACACCTTCAGCGTTAAGCATTCTCATGTAACCAACGTCCGGTAGCTTGAATGCACTTGAGGATGTCGGCTGGTGCTGTCACGAGCCACGACTTGAGAGCCAGAACCTAAGGCAAACACAATTTCAGTCACATCACCACCCAAAGTAACAATACGGTCTGATGCTTGTGCATTCAGTGTTGTTATCGTGATGACTAACATGATCCCTACCATTAAAAGCCATTTTTTCATATTATTTACCTAATTAATTAAATTTTCGGTAATGAGAGAATTTGATCGCGCCATATTTTTTGTTCAGGCTCACCTTCGGTACGCTGGCCATACATTTGTATGATTTGATTACCATTTCTATCAAAAACTTCCAAGCTGGTTACAAAACCATCTTGAGTGGGTTTTTGGGTTACCCAACATTCGGTTACACCATTTTCGATCATATGTAAGGTGAAATTTGAGTTGAAAACATTCAGCCAGTTGATACCGGAGTCTTCTTCAAAAAGAGGGGATAAACGTTCAATTAAACCGGTAAATATTTGCACACAACCACGGTTGCCAACAAAAAGCATAATTTCATTTTGTTGCTCATGAGCAATTGATAGTAATTGAGAAAGTGAATTGATTGGAACTTGCCAAGCAAGCTCATCACTGACTGCACGAAAGACTTGTTGACGACTTAGATTGTTATTTTTCAATAAAATAAAAAATTGGTGAACGTCGGTCATGCTACGCCATTGTTGTTCGAGTTGTTGCGCTAATGCTTCATTAATAGGCTGTTCTGAGAATGGTTGTACTTTGTTAATTATTAATTCAGGATTATGCTCTGTAGCATACTGTTTGATCAGCGCATTCCATGCAGACATATCAGTGTGTTCAGTTGCATAGACTTTATGTAGTGCATCTCCGTGTTTATCGAAAAACTGAATGCTGTGATGTTCTCCATTACTAATATTTTCATTTAATGCAAATACACTATCCCATTGTGCAAAAAACATTCTAAGGTCTAATCCTCTAGGGTTTAAAAATAAGCCTGCATGCGAGCTAAACTTGGCATTATCGTATTGACCTATTTGCTGACTAATGGCGAATTCATTACGTGTAATTGCTTTAACCTCACCAATCGTTGATAGTGCTTGGAGCAAGTCAGGGATGTTTGCTGATAATCGTTGGGAACCATCTTTACCAACACGACTATGCAAAATTTCTGCCTCAGAAACATTAAGGAGATCTGCCAAATTTCGAGTATATTTTCCTTTATTTTCTTTTTTTGCTTGTTGGTAGCGTTCAAAGAGTATTGTATTCACTATTATTTCCTTAGTATTAATATAGTTATTGTTAATTCGCAGGTTACTTGGTATTAATAACACTTGTATGAATGTAGGGTACTGCAAGCCTTTAATATTCTTGGTTATTAGCTAAATACTGACGATGAAGTTTTTGTTTTATTATCGTAGTCATCTGATATCACTTTTTTGATAACAACTTATCCATAACAACGCGTCAGCAATTTTGTTGGTTACCACTTATAATTCATACTGAAATAGAAGTTTCTACCTTCTTGTGGTACCCCCATTGATGAAACGTATTGTGTATCAAAGGCATTTTTTAATGCTAAAGTTGAACTCAACCCTTCAATAAATTGATCTGCTTGATAATTTACATAAAAATCATGTAGTTGGTATCCTGGATATTGAATGACTTCTTTGTGATAACGATCTAAGCCTTTATCTGATTTATGCTGCGCTAATTTATAGGTTGAATTGCCTTCAAGTGCTGTTTTTGCCGAAAACTCACCAACCCAACCTAGGTTGAGTCCAGTGGCTGCTATTGGTGCATTTAATCTAACAAGGTAAGTTTCAGGTCGAACTGATGAAAGGGAATAATGAGTATCATCTTCTTCACCAATAGTTCTGTTATGACTGATATTTAAATCGAACCAATAAGTTTTATAATGAATAAAACTATCAACCCCATAAATTGTGGCTGATGGGATATTGGTGAAATATATTTCACGGGGGAACCATTGGTAGATACCTTGCGTCCAATTGTATTCTTTGGTGTAACGTCCTTCGACTGCAATATGGTTTTTCGCTTTAGTTTTAAAATAAGTAGTACCGAACTGCAAAGAATCTCCAGTGAAGGCAAGATCATCAAAACTAAATTTTAGCCCTGCTTCTAGTGTTTTATTAGTTTCGGGTTTTAAGTCAGGTGATGGTCTAAACTCTGAGCTAAAAATAAAAGCTTTAAAATGGTTTGAGTTGTTATAGAGCTCAGCCATACGAGGTGTACGATAACCCTCTGAATATGAAGAATAAATATTTAGCCAATGAGTAGGTGTTGCACTAAGTGCAAAACGTGAAGACCAGTTATTGTGCTTATTTTCATCAAAATTTTCACGGGATGCTTTATATTGTGTAAAGCGGGTGCCTACTGAAAAAGTAACTGGTAAGTGATGCAATGTGATGTCATTTGCTAGCCAAACTGATGCATTTGATAATTCAGCTGGTGGATAACTGATAGTATGTTCATTCGGCTTTTGTTTTTGTTGGTAATATTCAAATCCACTTTGAATATAATGGTTTACCCAACTGTGCATAGGAAGATTAAAACTATTGGTGAATTTAGTGCCATAAGTGTACTGATTACGTTTTTCGGTACCGTATTGTTTTGTTGATTTTACTTTGATTAAATCAAGTTGGCTTAAAGCGAGGTCGGTGTAATAAATATCCCAATCTGCTTGCCAATTTAAGTTGTTTTTGGGTGTAAAGTGCTGATGTATCAAAATATCTTTTTGATGACTGTTTCTTTCATGGGCGGTATTTTTAAACTTAGGTTGTTTGGTATCAATTACTGTTGGTTGTTTTAAACTAATACCATGATTCTGATACTCTTTTAATTGTAACCCAAGGCGATAAGATGGATGGGCAAACCACAACGTTTTTAACATCCAGTTGTGAATTTTCTCATTATTATCAAAAGGAGGTAACTCTTGAGAACTCCTGAGTTGTTTTGTCCTTTGGGTATAACTAAATAGGGCGTCAACAGTGTCTGTTCGGCCTAATAATGTGCCTCCTGCATAATAGCTGTGATCGTTACGGTTAATACCACTGAAAACACGCCCCCCCATATTTTGTCCAGGTTTCAAAATATCAGCTGCATTTAGTGTTTTCATTGAAACGACTCCAGCCAATGCCCCCCCGCCGTGATGCAATGAAGAAGCGCCTTTATGTACATAAACTTTTTTAATTAGAGATGGGTCAATAAAGGTCGCATCGTATAAGCCGGAATTAAAATCTTGTGTGATATTATCAACGGTAATTTTAACTCCCCGTGAATCGTATCCTCGCATATGAATACTTTGACTGACTGAAGGTATAACCTAGTTGATTTTTAAGAGTTTATTACTGTAGGAGTTATTGCTTGGGGCAGCTGTGGGGCATTTCGGTTCATTAGTGCAATTTGGTCTCTATCATTTTCTTTCATCCACGCTCCATAAACATCGTGTACCATCTTTGATGAAGAGTGTCCCATTTGTGTTGCTATGAAAGCTGGGTTTGCGCCAGCAGCTAACATCCAGCAAGCATAAGTGTGTCGTGTCTGGTATGACTTTCTGTGTCGAACTCCAGACCTCTTTATCAAAGAGACCCAAATATTACTAAATCCACCCGGTGAGTAGTATTTGGTTTCAAGCCCATTTCTGGCAACGATATTGGGTTGGAAAATAAAAGTGCATGTGTCTTCCTTGTATTTTCCATACTCCCTTGTTGCTACACTTACGGTTTCAGGTGATGTCATTCTGGTTAATGACATTTGCTCTCTAAGGCTTTCATAAACTGGGTCTAGCATGTAGATGACTCTGTCTGTGCTGGACTCTGTCTTAGGTAATGAAAAGTCTCCTATATTTGAAATGTTTCTTTTTACTGTAATTGTTCTTTCAGTAAAGTCTAAATCTTCATAGGCTAATGCACATAACTCTCCCGGTCTTAACCCTGTATAAACTGAAACGATAAGCATGTTCTTTGCTTGTATATTTCTGGTTGCCTTTAATAACCTAGGAAATTCATCTTGAGTGATGGGGTCTGGTATAGCTTTTGATTTCTTTAACGGCTTAATGAAAGAAATTATATTTTTACCAATGTACCCATTCTCGAAAGCAAAGTTAAAGATACTGTTTATAATTAACATATAGTTATTAACAGTAGCTACACTTCTTCCTAACTTGCTTTTCCTGTTTTTGAAGTGGTCAACAAAAATTGGTCACCGTTTTAGAGTTTTCCCAATACAATC